>NZ_NQYT01000028.1:0-32839 GCF_009192935.1 Xanthomonas sp. LMG 12461 | reverse complement strand
TGTCGGCGCGGCCGCGGCGGGCGGCGGCGCGACCGCGGCAGGTGCGGGCGCAGCGGAGGGCCACAGCGCGGCGATGTTGTCGCGGAACAACCAGGCCGCGGCAGCGGCCACCAGCACGGCGACCAGGATCCACGGCCAGAACGAGTGACGCGGCTGCATGGGATGCACATCTCCATCGGACAATGGAGGTGTGACCGCCGCGATGCGCACCGGTTCCAGCGCGGGACGGCCGGCGTTCAGCCTAGAGCACGCCTTGCGCGAGGCGCCAGCGCCCCACCAGCGCCGCGTACGCGACCATTACCCCTGCGTGCCTTCGGCAAAGGCGATGCGCGCACCGACCCAGGCTGCGACCAGCGCCGCCGCGACGCGGTCGGCCTGCGCCGCCGGCATTGCCTTGTGCGCGATCATCCATTGCGCCGCGGCAGCGCGCGCCGGCTGCAAGGCCGCCAGTGCCGCCTTGCGATCGGCCTGCGGCCACACGCTCGCGTCGTGCCACGCGGCGATGGCGGCGGCCGGATCGCCGGGCGGCTCGGCGCCCTTGGGTTGTTTCAGCAATAGCAGTGGCGACACCGTGGCCTGCAGCGACAGCACCCGCCATGCGGCGAAATCCGCGTAGCGCATGGTGCCCGCGTCGTCGGAGACGCGATCCACCAGGCTGCCGAATGCCTGCTGCAAGCGCATCCATGCGGGTTGATCGAACAGGCCGGGCAACGGCCGGCAGATCGGCGCGGAAAGATCGCGGCTGGAGCCATACAGCGGGCCCATGGCGTCGTAGGCGGCCTCGCCCTGCGCGGCGAACACGAAACAATGCACGTAGGGGCGCGGATTCGGCTGCGTGGCCGCATCCGGCGTATAGCCGCTGCGTTCGATCCATAGCCGCAACAGGGTCAGGTCGCGCGCTTCCCCGGCCTGTCGGCTGCTCGGCTCGGACGTGTCGAGCAGCCCGGCGGATACCCCGTCCTGCTGCCGCAGGGCGGTGCTAGCGGACGCGAACCGGGCACGCGCTTCGGCCGCCGCCACCCCGGCCGCCGGCACGAAGCGATGGAGGTACACCAGCCAGGCCGAGGCCAGACCACCATCGTAGGCGCGCAGCTGCGCCGCCGCCGCGGCAGGCGTGGTGGGAATGCTGGCGACGATGCGGTCGAAGCGCGCCGCCTGCGGCGCGAACTCGGCGTCCAGCGCGCGTACCCGCGCCTCCATCCGCTGTTTCAGGCAGGCGCCCGGATCGGTCTCGGCCAGGCAGCTCTGGCGCTGCGCCAGCCAGTCGCGCTGCGCGTTGCGCACGCCAGGCCGCTGCGCCGCGGGGACCACGTCGCGCAGCGCCGCATAGCGCAGGGCCAGCCATTCCTCCGTGGCGTCCAACCGCTTGTCCGTGCACAACAGTCGCTCCACCGCCGTGGTTGCCTTGCTGCAATCGAACGACACCGCGCCGGCCTCGGGCATCCAGCCCAGTGCCAGCAGCAGTGCCAGCGCACGCATGCGCAGGCCAAGGCAAGCGTTCATGCCATCCTCCTCTCGTGCATCGTTGCGATCCCGGCACCGCTTGTCGCGCCGCCGTCAGTCCACCAGCACCGCGCGCGGCTTCTGCAACGACAGCAGGCCGAGCAAGGCGGCCAGCACCAGGTAGCCGCCGACGAACTGCCAGGCGATCAACTTGGGCACGCCGCTCAGCGTCCACGGCAGGTACAGGCCGCCGCGCGGGTCCACCGAATGGATCAGCCCGAACAGGGTCAACCCGGCCGCCACCAGCAGGAACACGGCGGCACGGCGCAGGCGGCCGTCCACCATCGCCGCCACTGCGGCGATCCACAGCATCGCGGTGATGATGAAGCCGTTGCCCAGGGTCAGGATCACCGCCAGCTCGGGCAGGCCGTGGCCGTCCAAGGTGGTGGTGAGTTTGGCCAGCTGCTCCGGGGCGATCCAGCCCGGCGCCTTGATCGCCAGCAGGTACGCCACCGACGGCAGGAAACCCAGCACCATCGCGCCGGCATGGCGCTTGGGCGTGGCCTGGAAGGCCTGGGTGGTGATGTCGATGGCGACGTAGACGATGATCGGCGCCAGCACCGCCATCGGCAGCCACTGCACCAGGCCGGCGACCAGCCCGAACATGCCGCCCAGGCCGATGAACAGGCCGGTGAGCAAGGTGTAGCCGCTGCGCGCGCCCATGTGCTTGTAGGCCGGCTGGCCGATGTAGGGCGTGGTCTGGGCGACGCCGCCGCAGACGCCGGCGATCAGGGTTGCGCCGGCCTCGACCAGCAGGATGTCGCGGGTGCGGTAGTCGTCGCCGGCGGCACGCGCACTCTCGCTGACGTTGATGCCGCCGACCACCATCAGCAGGCCGAACGGCAGCAACAGCGGCAGCAGCGGCACCGTGTCGGCCAGGCCGGCGACGAACCCCAGGCTCGGCCACGGCAACACCAGCTGCGGCGCGCTCCATTGCGGCGCCTGGTGGCCGGGAATGCCGATCCCCGCGGCGTTGGCCCAGTAGTACAGGCCGGTACCCAACGCCAGCGCCAGCGGCACCCCCGGCAGGCGCCACGGCAACCGCCCCTTGGCGATCAGCACGTACAGCAGCAGGCCCAATACCACCAGCCCGACCAGCGGCGTGCGCAGCGTCTCCAGTAGCGGCAGGAAGCCCATCAACACGATGGCGATGCCGGCGATGGAGCCGAGCAGCGCGGCGCGCGGCAAGGCGCGGGTGACCGCATCGCCGAAGAACGACAGCACGGTCTTCAGCGCGCCCATCACCACCAGCGACGCCATGCCCAGGTGCCAGGTGGCCAGCGCCGCGGCCTGCGGGTCCAGGCCCTGCTGCTTGTAGCGCACGAACGCCGGGCCGAGCACCAGCAGCGCCATGCCGATGCTGGTCGGCGCATCCAGGCCCAACGGCATCGCGGTGACGTCGCTGCGCCCGCTGCGCGCGGCCAGCCGCCGCGCCATCCAGGTGTAGAGCAGGTTGCCGACCAGCACGCCGAAGGCGGTGCCGGGAATCATCCGGGTGTAGATGACCTCGACGGGGAACTGGAACAGGCCGACCAGCGCCAGGGTGATGAAGCCGAGGATCGACAGGTTGTCGACCACCAGGCCGAAGAAGCCGTTGAGGTCGCCGGCGACGAACCAGCGCAGGCGCGGCGAAACGGGAGCGGGACTGGACATGCGGGCAGTGGCGGCGTTGGGGGTCGAGGGATGGTAAGGGCAAGCGGCACCGTCGGATCGGTGCACGCGCAGGATGCCGTTTTCCGGCGACGGCGCGCCGCGGCGCTACAGCGGCAGATGCAGGAACTGGTTGAACGCGCTCGGCACGTAATCGCCGAACGCCGGCCCGTTGCGGAAGCCGCGCCGGCGATACAGGGACAGCGCCGGCTCGAATGCCGCGCCGCTGCCGGTTTCCAGGCTCAGCCGCTGCAGGCCTTCGGCGCGGGCGACCGCGATCAGATGGTCGAGCAGGGCCGCCGCCGCACCCTGGCGCAGGAACGCCGGATGCGTGCGCATCGACTTCAGTTCGCCACCGCCTTCGTCCAGCGTCCGCAACGCGCCGACCGCGGCCAGCGCCTCGTCGCGCCACACGCTCCACACCCGCACGTCGGTGCGCCGCAGACCGGAAACATCCAGCGCATACACGCTTTCCGGCGGCGACTGCGCCTGCATCTGCTGCAGGTGGTACTCCAGCAGCTCACGCACCGCCGGATCGTCCAACTCCCCCGGCCGAATCACAAACGCCCCCGCCGTCACCGCAGCGGTCCGCTTTTGCGAATCCCCGCTTTCCACAGCCGAACGGCTGGTCATCCCCACTCCCGAATCCCGGCAGTCAAAACGACACATCCACCGCCTGCCGCGCCCACAGCACCGACTGGTGCCCGGTGGCCTGCTTCCACGCCAGCCGGATCGCCTCGATGTCGGCGCGGCGCTGCGGGGTGTCCTCGTGCAGGATCACCAGCACCTTGGTGTTGAGCCGGTTCGGCTCCTTGGCGCCGCGGAACAGCCACTGGCCGTAGGCATCGAACACGGTCAGGCCGTCGGGAAAGCGCGGCGTCACTTCCTTGTCCAGGAACGCGCGCCAGCGCGCCTCGCTGATCGGCTCGGCCTGCGGACGGTCGGCCGGGCCGCTCTCCTCGCCCACACCGAAGTACAGCTCGCTGCGCACCCAACCGCTGGCCTGTGCCGGCCGCGCCGCATCGCCCTGCATGGTCGCGCTGACCTTGCTCGGCGCGGTGGGCGCAGACGGAGCGACGCTGGCGCAGGCGCTCAGGGCCAGGAGGACGGCGATCAACGGGGCACGCAAGAGCATCGGCAAGGTCTCGGTCGGAAGGGGCAGGCAACACACGATCGTAGGCCAGGTACGGACCGGGCCGAATAACCGCCGGGCATGAGCTCATGCCCGAGCGCACCGAACACACGGCTCGCACATCGCCTTAACGTCGGGCTAATATATCGCTTCATCCGGATGGATGCAGCAACCTTTGCCGACCCCAGTCGCCGCCATGGCCGGCGCGGCCGGTCTCGATGGTCATCGTTTCAGGAGAGAACCCCCATGTCGTCCCCGTTCGTCAGGCCGCTGAGCCTGGCCATCGCCCTGGCCCTGGCGGCCCCCGCGTTCGCCCAGGACGCCACCCCGGCCACCACGACCAACCTCGATACGGTGATCGTCACCGGCACCCGCGCCAGCGGTCGCACCGTGCTCGAATCCACCGCCCCGGTGGACGTGCTCAGCGCCGAGGACATCCGCAAGGCCGGCGTGGTCAACGGCGAACTCGGCAGTGCGCTGCAGGCGCTGTTGCCCTCCTTCAACTTCCCGCGCCAGTCCAACTCCGGAGGCGCCGACCACGTGCGCGCCGCGCAGCTGCGTGGGCTCTCGCCCGACCAGGTGCTGGTGCTGGTCAACGGCAAGCGCCGCCACACCTCGGCGCTGGTCAACACCGACAGCAAGATCGGCAAGGGCACCACCCCGGTGGACTTCAACGCCATCCCGATCAGCGCGATCAAGCGCATCGAAGTGCTGCGCGACGGCGCCGGCGCGCAGTACGGCTCCGACGCGGTGGCCGGGGTGATCAACGTGATCCTGGACGACGACCCGGACAGCGGCGCGCTGGAAGCCAGCTACGGCGCCAACCACACCGACGTCAAGCCGATCCACCGCACCCTCACCGACGGCCAGACCGGCTATGCCAGCGGCGAGGTCGGCACACGCCTGGGCGAGGACGGCGGCTTCTTCAAGGTCGGCCTGGAACTGAAGAACCACGAGGCCACCAACCGCGCCGGCTTCGACCAGATCCCGCCGTTCGAGGAACAGACCCCGGCCAACCTGGCGCTGGCCGGCAAGCGCAACTATGAACTCGGCGACGGCGCCAGCAAGGATCTCAACGCCTGGCTCAACGGCAAGCTGCCATTCGGCCAGGGCAGCGAGGTCTATGCCTTCGGCACCTACAACCAGCGCGACACCCAGGGCGCCAACTACTTCCGCTACCCCGACGGCGCCGCCAACTGGACCCAGGTGTATCCGCAGGGCTACCGCCCGGTGTCGCTGGGCGAGAACCGCGACCTGCAGGCGGTGCTCGGCGCGCGCGGGCAATGGGGCGAATGGGCCTACGACGCCAGCCTCGACTACGGCCGCAACGACTTCACCTACCGGCTCAAGCACTCGCTCAACGCCTCGCTGGGCCCGGGCAGCCCGACCCGCTTCAAGACCGGCGACTACGCCTTCGAGCAGGGCGTGGCCAACCTCGACCTGAGCCGCAGCTTCGACGCCGCCGGCGCCACCCACACCGTGGGCACCGGCGTGGAACTGCGCCGCGAGCACTACCGCACCCGTCCGGGCGACCCGGCCAGCTACGCCGCCGGCCCCTACACCGACCGCCCCACCGGCGCCCAGGCCGGCGGCGGCCTGACCCCGCAGGATGCGGCCGACCTGTCGCGCAACGTCGCCAGCGTCTACGCCAGCGTGTCCAGCCAGTTCGGCGACAAGCTCTCCACCGACCTGGCCGCGCGCTACGAGCACTACCAGGACTTCGGCGGCGAACTGACCGGCAAGCTGGCCGCGCGCTACGAGTTCGTCCCGGCATTCGCCCTGCGCGGCGCGATCTCCAACAACTTCCGCGCGCCGTCGCTGAGCCAGATCGGCTACGAGGCCAGTTCCACCGGCTACAACGCCAACGGCCAGTTGCTGCAGGGCCGCCTGCTCTCGGTCGACAACCCGATCGCGCAGGCGCTGGGCGCGCGCACGCTGCAGCCGGAGAAGTCGCGCAACTACAGCCTGGGCTTCACCAGCCGCGTCGGCAGCCACTTCGACCTGTCGCTGGACCTGTTCCAGATCGACATCGACAAGCGCATCGCGCTGTCGGAAAGCATCGACGGCGACGCCCTGACCGACTTCGTCGCGCAGCGCTTCGGCATCACCGGCCTGCAGAGCGCCAGCTTCTTCGTCAACGCCGCCGACACCCGCACCCGCGGTGCCGAACTGGTCAGCAACTGGCGGCAGGCGCTGGGCCAGGGCCAACTGCAGCTGACCGGCACCTGGAGCTACGCCAAGACCGAACTGGAGAACGTGGTGGCCACGCCGGCGCAGTTGCTGGCGCTGAATCCGGACTACGTGCTGTTCGGCGTGGAAGAGCGCAACACCCTGACCGAAGCGACCCCGCGCACCCGCGCGCAGCTGGCGGCGAACTGGAGCGACGCGCGCTGGTCGCTGCAGACCCGCGTCACCCGCTACGGCAGCGCCACCCGCGTGTTCGACTTCGGCGGCGGCTTCGCCCCGGAGCAGACCTACAGCGCCAAGTGGCAACTCGACGCCGAGGTCGAATACCACCTCACCCCACAGTGGAGCGTGGCGGTGGGCGGACAGAACCTCACCGACGCCTACGCCGACCGCTCCAAGCCGGACATCGCCTACTTCGGCAACCTGCCCTACGACGTGCTGTCGCCGATCGGCAGCAATGGCGCTTACTACTACGGGCGGGTGCGGTACACCTTCTGACGAAGGTGTTGGGAATGGGGAGGCGGGAATCGGGAATGGGAAGGAGCGGGGAATCGGGAATCGAGAAAAGGGAATCGGAAGAGCAGGAGCCTGCCCGCACCGCTGTTGCTTTTCCCCATTCCCGATTCCCGCCTCCCCATTCCCAGCTCCAATCCACCTGACGCTAACGCCCGCTGCGCCATCATGGTCGGATGGCAGACGCGCTCCCCCTCCGACCGCCGCCACCGCGTCTGGACGATGCCTGCGCATTGTTCCTGGACGTGGACGGCACTCTCATCGCCTTTGCCGAACGCCCCGACCAGGTGCAGTTGCTGCCCGAGGTGCGTGAGGCGATCGGCCGCCTGCACCAGCGCCTCGGTGGCGCGGTGGCTCTGGTCAGCGGACGTCCGCTGACGCAACTGGACGCCTTGTTCGCGCCGCTGCGGCTGCCCGCCGCCGGCCTGCACGGCCACGAGTTGCGCAGCGACGCCGACGCGCAGGCGGCGATGCCCGCCGATACCTCCGATTTCCTCCATGCGCTGCATGCACGCGCCGCGCATCTGCGCCAGGCGCATCCGGGCATGCTGGTCGAAGACAAGGGCGCCAGCGTGGCCCTGCACTGGCGGGCGGCGCCGAGCGCGGCCGAGGCGGTCCTGGCGTTCGCCGACGAACAGATCGCCGGCCTGCCCGGCTACCGCCTGCAGCCCGGCGACCACGTGGTCGAGTTCGTGCCCGAAGGCAGCGACAAGGGCGTGGCGCTGACCACGCTGCTGCAGCAACCGCCGTTCCGCGGGCGCCGCCCGGTGTTCGTCGGCGACGATCTCACCGACGAATTCGGCTTCGCCGCGGCCAACCAGGCCGGCGGCTGGAGCGTGCTGGTCGGCACCCGCGCCGACAGCGTCGCCACCTATGCGCTGCCCGATCCACGCGGCGTACACGCCTGGCTGCGCGATAACGCCGGATGAGGCCAGCGCAACGCCTGCCCGTCCGCGCCCCGTGGCCGTTCCCCCCACTGCTTCCGCACAAGGACCCGACCGCTCCATGAGTTCCCCCAATCTCGACCTCGGCGTCATCGGCAACGGCAGCTTCGGCGCCCTGATCGACAAACGGGCCAGCGTGGTGTGGAGCTGCCTGCCGGCCTTCGACGGCGACCCGGCGTTCTGCGCCCTGCTCTCCCCGTGCGCGCATCCCGGCGGCGATTTCAGCATCGAACTGGAAGACTTCGTCGACAGCGACCAGCACTACCTGGCCAACACCGCGATCCTGCGCACCGTGTTGCGCGACGCCCACGGCGGCGCAGTGGAGGTGATCGACTTCGCGCCGCGCTGGCGCAACCACGGCCGCTTCTATCGCCCGGTCAGCATCATCCGCCAGGTGCGGCCGCTGGCCGGCAACCCGCGCATCCGCGTGCTCGCCAGGCCGCTGGCCGACTGGGGCGCGCGCCAGCCGGAGAGCACCTGGGGCAGCAACCACGTGCGCTGGCTGCTGCCGGACTTCACCCTGCGCCTGACCACCGACGTGCCGGTGCGCTTCATCCGCGACGAACTGCCGTTCGTGCTCAACCACCCGGTCAACCTGATGCTGGGCGTGGACGAATCGCTGACCCGCTCGCTGACCGGCTACATCCAGGAAGCGCAGGAACGCACCGAGGAATACTGGCGCGAATGGGTGCGCTATCTGTCGGTGCCGTTGGACTGGCAGGAGGCGGTGATCCGCAGCGCGATCACCCTGAAGCTGTGCCAGTACGAGGACAGCGGCGCGATCATCGCGGCAATGACCACCTCCATCCCGGAAGCGCCGGACACCCCGCGCAACTGGGACTACCGCTACTGCTGGCTGCGCGACGCCGCCTTCGTGGTGCGCGCGCTGAACCGGCTCGGCGCCACCCGCACCATGGAGCAGTTCCTCGGCTACATCTTCAACATCGCCACCACCGACGGCAGCCTGCAGCCGCTGTACGGCATCGGCTTCGAGGCGGCGCTGGAGGAACACGAGGTCGAGTCGCTGGCCGGCTACCGCGGCATGGGCCCGGTGCGCCGCGGCAACCTGGCCTGGATCCAGAAGCAGCACGACGTGTACGGCAGCGTGGTGCTGGCCTCCACCCAGCTGTTCTTCGACCTGCGCCTGAAGGATCCCGGCGACACCCACACGTTCCTGCGCCTGGAGCCGCTGGGCGAGCGCGCCTTCGAACTGCACGACGTGCCCGACGCCGGCCTGTGGGAGTTCCGCGGCCGCGCCGAGGTGCACACCTACACCAGCGCGATGTGCTGGGCCGCCTGCGACCGCCTGGCCAAGATCGCCGCGCGGTTGGGCCTGGAAGACCGCGTGGCGTACTGGCGCGAGCGCGCCGAGCGCATCCACGCACGCGTGCTGGCCGAGGCCTGGAGCACGGAGCTGGGCCACTTCACCGACACCTTTAACGGCCACCGGCTGGACGCCTCGCTGCTGTTGCTGGCCGACATCGGCTTCATCGCCCCGGACGATCCGCGCTTCATCGCCACGGTCGAGGCGATCGGCCGCGATCTGAAGCATGGCGATGCGCTGTACCGCTACGTGGCGCCGGACGACTTCGGCGAACCGGAGACCAGCTTCACCATCTGCACGTTCTGGTACATCGACGCCCTGGCCGCGATCGGCCGCAAGGAGGAGGCGCGCGAGCTGTTCGAGCGCATCCTCGCCCGGCGCAATCACCTGGGCCTGCTGTCGGAGGATCTGGCCTTCGACAACGGCGAAGCCTGGGGCAATTTCCCGCAGACGTATTCGCATGTCGGCCTGATCATCGCCGCCATGCGCTTGTCGCGCAGTTGGCAGGAGGCGTCATGAGCAGATTGGTGGTGGTATCCAACCGCGTGGCCTTGCCCGGCGAGAACCGCGCCGGCGGCCTCGCGGTGGGCTTGCTGGCGGCGCTGAAGGAGCGCGGCGGCGTGTGGTTCGGCTGGAGCGGCAAGACCGTGCGCGGCGACAGCGGCGCGATGCACGAACAGACCCAGGGCGATATCCGCTTCGTCACGATGGACCTGAATCGCGCCGACCTGGACGCGTACTACAACGGCTTCGCCAACCGCACATTGTGGCCGCTGCTGCACTTCCGCCTGGACCTGGTCGACTACGACCGCGCCACCCGCGAGGGCTACCGCCGGGTCAACGCCATGTTCGCCGACAAGCTCGCGCCGCTGCTGCGCGAGGACGACACGGTGTGGATCCACGACTATCACCTGATCCCGCTGGCCTCGCTGCTGCGCGAGCGCGGCATCGGCTGCCGCATCGGTTTCTTCCTGCATGTGCCGTTCCCCTCGGCCGACCTGATCCAGGCGCTGCCGGACCATGCGCGGCTGTTCTCCGGCTTCTACGCCTACGACCTGATCGGCTTCCAGACCCGCCGCGACGTCGACCGCTTCCAGGCCTACGTGCGCCTGTTCGGCGGCGGCAAGGTGATCAAGGACGGCGTGCTGGAAGCGCCGGGCGGACGCCGGTTCCGCGCGGCCATGTTCCCGATCGGCATCGACACCGAACTGATCGCGCAGCAGGCGCGCGCGGCGATGTCCAAGCCGGCGGTGCGCGACCTGCGCAGCAGCCTGCGCGATCGCCAGCTGGCGATCGGCGTGGACAGGCTGGACTACTCCAAAGGCCTGCCGGAACGCTTCCTCGGCTTCGAGCGCTACCTGGAGCGGCATGCCGACCAGCGCGGCAGCCTCACCTACCTGCAGATCGCCCCGGTCTCGCGCGGCGACGTCACCGAATACAAGCAGTTGCGCAACCAGCTCGAGCAGATCGCCGGTCACATCAACGGCGGCCACGCCGAGCCGGACTGGACGCCGCTGCGCTACGTCAACCGCAACTTCACCCACGCCACCCTGACCGGCTTCTATCGCGCCGCACAGGTCGGCCTGGTGACGCCGCTGCGCGACGGCATGAACCTGGTGGCCAAGGAGTACGTGGCCGCGCAGGATCCGGAGAATCCCGGCGTGCTGGTGCTGTCGCTGCTGGCCGGCGCCGCCGACGAACTGAAGGAAGCGCTGCTGGTCAATCCGCACGACCTGGACGGCGTCGCCGACGCCATCGCCACCGGCGCGTCGCTGCCCAAGGCCAAGCGCATCGAGCGCTGGCAGGCGATGATGGATCACCTGCGCAAGCACGACATCAACGCATGGCGCCAGCGCTATCTGCAGGCGCTGGAGAGCGTGCGCTAGCCCCGGCACGCGCGTTGCACGACGCGGCGCGCAGCGCCTGCGCACCGTGCGACCCTGCCTTGCAGGCCGTGCGCCATCCGCCATGGCGCGGCATGACGCGGTGTTCCGTGTCCCGTCGCGGCCCGACTACCTGCCTTGCCTAACATGGCCGCCACGCGCCGCGCCGGCTGATCTGCTTGCCGAGGCCACCGCAGCGCAGTCGCTGCTTCGCGATGCACGCCGCGCTTGCGGCCGCCCGCGCCGCGTCCCAGGCGCGGCCCTGAGTCGATCGCCTGCTGCGCCGCAGCAAGTCATCACGTTTTCGGCGCTCCGCCGCAGGCGTTCAGTCCATATGAAGTTTCCGACGAACGGCAGGTGAAGGCGATCAAGCCGGCGCGGTGATATGCCGATACTGGATCGACCCCCACGCGATCGCACCGCCCTCGCGGCGTTGCCCGTTGTTTCCCAGCCGGTGCAGACCATGCCCTCGCCAACTGCCGTTCTCCGCCCCACCGCCTCCTGGCTGCGCCCGCGTTCGGCGCTGCTTGCCCTGTCCCATGTCCTGGTCCTGCTGGCGCTGGCCGGCTATGCGTTGCACGTCGGCCGCACGGTGGGAGCCAACGGATCGGCATTGCCGCGGTTGCTGCCGGCGCTGCTGGTCGCCGTGGCCGCCGCCGCGGCACTGGTGTGGCTCGGCAGACGCAGCGCACCGCGCGCCCTGCAGCAGGCCACGCAGGCGCTGCAGGCGCTGGGCGAAGGCCGCTTCGAGCAGCGTGTGGAGGTGCTCGGGGACACGGCCGAGGTGGCGCTGCTGCGTGCGCTGCAGAACGCACAACAGGCGCTGGCGGCGCGCCAGGCGCAGACCGAGGCGGAACTGCGCCACGGCCGTTTCGTGATCCAGGCGCTGGACGATCTCGACACCATGGTGCGCATCGCCGACGACGATGGCCGCGTGCATTTCGCCAACCGCAAGCTGCTGCAGATGTTGAAGACCATCGAACCGGACGTGCAGCGCTTCCGCCCCGAATTCCGCGCCGAACAGTTCGTCGGCGGCAGCATCGGCGACATCTATCCGGACAGCCAGGCGGCGATCGATCGCATGCGCGCGCTGACCGGCTCCAAGCGCGTGCGCGCGCCGTTCTTCGGCCGCCAGATCGATTTCGTGTACAGCCCGATCGACGATGCCGACGGCCGCCGCCTGGGCACCATCGCGCAATGGGAAGAGGTGACCGCGCAGGTCAACGCCGAACAGGCGCTGGCCACGGTGATCGAGGCGGCCGCGCACGGCGATTTCAGCCAGCGCATCGAGACCGCGGCGATGGACGGCGTCCTCAAGTCGCTGGCCGAGGGCGTCAACCGCATTTCCGATGGGGTGGAGAGCAACCTGGCGCAACTGGCCGGAGCGCTGGCGGCGCTGGCCGAAGGCGACCTCACCCACCGCGTCGACGGCCAGGCGCAGGGCGTGTTCGCGCGCTTGCGCGAGGACACCAACCGCACTGTCGCCAAGCTCACCGAAATCATCGTCGGGATCCAGGAGTCGGCCGACACGATCCGCCGCGCCGCCTCTGAGATCGCCGCAGGCAATACCGACCTGTCCGACCGCACCGAACAGCAGGCGGCGAGCCTGGAGGAGACCGCCAGCTCGATGGAAGAGTTGACCTCGGCGGTGAAGCAGAACGCCGACAACGCGCAGCAAGCCAACGGCCTGGTGCAGAACACCGGCGAGGTCGCCCGTTCCGGCGGCCAGGTGATGGACGAGGTGGTGGCGACGATGCGCGCGATCAGCACGTCCTCGCAGCGCATCGGCGAGATCATCGGCGTGATCGACGGCATCGCCTTCCAGACCAACATCCTGGCGCTCAACGCCGCGGTGGAAGCGGCGCGCGCCGGGGAACAGGGCCGCGGGTTCGCCGTGGTCGCCTCGGAGGTGCGGTCGCTGGCGCAGCGCTCGGCCGATGCGGCCAAGGAGATCAAGGACCTGATCGAAGCGTCCACGCGCACCGTCGGCGAAGGCGCCGCGCTGGTCAACCGCGCCGGCGCCACCATGCACGAGATCGTCGGTTCGGTGCAGCGCGTGACCGGCCTGATCGGCGAGATCAGCGCCGCCAGCGGCGAGCAGTCCAGCGGCATCGAACAGGTCAACCGCACCGTGGCGCAACTGGACGAGGTGACCCAACGCAACGCGGCCCTGGTCGAGGAAGCCACCGCCGCCGCGCGCAGCATGGAGGAGCAGGCCGGCGGCCTGGCTGCGGCGGTCGCGGTGTTCCGGATCGAGACGGGACAAGGGCGGCCGGGCGGCAGCAATGTCACCCCACTGCTGCGCCGTACGTACTGAGGCGACGCACGCGACGACCGCCCGCCCCGTCCAGGATCAGGCAAAGCGCATGAATTGCTGGAGCAGGAACTGCAACTGGCTGGCGCGGGTGGGAAACTCGCTCTGAGGAAAGTACCCGGTGTCGGTATTGATCACCGTCACGACGTCATCGCCATTGGGCGCTTGCGAAACGAAGGATTGGCGGGCCTGCCCGAGCAGCATCAATTGCCCCAGCACGTGCGGGTAGTAATCGGCATAGAACCGCTCCACTGCCTCGCGCGTGGCGAAGGCATGACCGGCATGGGCCTTCCTGCTGGGGCCGGTCGCATCGACCACCTTCAACGGCTTGTACACGTTGCCGGTCTTTTGCTTGTCGCCGCCCCACACTGTTCCGGCCAAGGCGCCCTCGTTGACGAAGACGACGGCGTCGTTCAACTCCAGCGGCTGGGCGGTATTCTGCTGGATGATCTCGTCGGTGCGACGCGCGACCAGTTTCAGGCGTTCGATGCTGGCGGCGATGTCGGCCGCGCTTGCGCCGAGTTCGCGATACAGCGCCACATTCTGGATGTTCTGCGCGAAGGTGTCGTCCCGGTCCCAGTCGCCCACATAGAGCCCCACCACGCGCGTCGGCCTTTCGTAGATGGCGAAACCGGATCGGTGCAATGGACGCAAGCGGATGAACGGGCCCGTTCCGCTCATGTAGTAGGTACTGGGCAGCTGCTCGCCGACGAATCTGTAGTTCTTGATATCGATCGTGCCGAACACGCGATTGCTTGGATCGATCAGCCGCGCAGGCGTAGGACTGGGCATAGCGAAACTCCTCTCGGGCGGGTGTGGGAGCGTGGAAACGGGGGGCACCACGGTGCTATCTGCCAAGGAGGCTGACGGACGCCGCTGCCAGCGGCTTGCCAGCAGAAGCAGCAGAGGAATCTCCATCGTTGCCGGTCCGATCGCGTGGGTGGCCCGTCCGTCAAGAACGGCCACCGCAGGCACTTGTGAACCCGCGGCGATGGGCTCGCGCGAGGAAACAGCCGACCACGCGCGCCGCGCGCGTCGTGCTCACTCCAGAAAGCGCGAGCGCTGTTGCGGCTCAGGCAGGAAACACTGCGCCGTGGTACCGAACCAGCGATGGCGGTTGCGCGCCAGCACCCGGTAGCCGGCATCGCGCCAACGCCGCGGCAGCAGGCGCAGCGACGCGACGCTGCGCCACACCCCGCCAAGCCCGGCGATCACCGCGATCGCCGCGTCCGAATCGGTCAAGGCACCGTGCCGTGTCAGCAGCAGGAACGACAGCGGATCGGCCGGATCCAGGCCGTGCTCGCGCAACAGCGCGCTGCCGCGCGGCGACTGCATCGCCGCAAACCGGTAGCGGCCGCGGCGGTCATGGCGCAGCAGGAACCGCACCCAGCGGCTGCACAGCGCGCAGACCCCGTCGAACACGACGATGGCCATGTCCTCCGACGCCGCGGGCGCCGCACCCGGTGGCGGCTCAGGCCGGCGCAAGCCAGCCCTCGTAGCGGATGAACGGGCCGATCCACGGCAGGCTCACCGCAATCAAGAACGCGTAGCGGCCGTCGCGCTGGTCTTCGCGGCAGTGCACGCCGGCCAGCCAGCGCTGCGGCAGCGGCAGCACGCCGAAGGCCCAGGCGCGCGCCGCGCGCCATTCGATGCCGGCGCCGTCGATCCGCAGGGCGAATTCGAACACCACCGCACCCAGCCGCTCGCGCAGGCGGCCGCGATGCAGCCACAGCCGCGAGGGCATGGCATGCGTGCCGAAGCGGCGTTCCCAGCGCTCGCCGTGGGCATCGGCGCGAAACACCACCTCCACCGGCGTCGCCGGCCCGGTGCGCGGCAGCCGCACCAGCCACGCACACAGCGGCAACAGCGGGTGGCGGCCGCGCTGGACCATCGCCTGACCGACATAGCGCGACTGCGACGAGGGCGTATGCAGTTCGCGCAGTACCGGCGGCAATTGCGCGAACGCCGGACCCAGCACCTGCGCGAACAGCGACGGGGTCAGGGCGCGATCCACGCCAGGGTCGCCATGCGCCCGCTGCGGCGGTCGCGCCGATAGGAGTAGAAGCGCTGCGCATCGGCGATGGTGCACAGGCCGCCACCGTGGATCCGGTCCGGCGCCAGGCCGGCCGCGACCAGGCGTTGCCGCGCCAGTGCGTACAGGTCCACCCGCCAGTGGCCGGGCCGGGTGTCCACGAATGCGGCCGCGGCGGCCGGATCGTGGCGCAGGAACGCCTCGCGCACCTCGACGCCTATCTCGTAGTGCTGCGGTCCGGCCGCCGGCCCCAGCCAAGCCTGCAGTTGCGTGGGCGGCGTGCGCAGCGCGGCGACGGTGGCCTCGAGCACGCCGCCAGCCAGCCCCTGCCAGCCGGCGTGCGCGGCGCCGACCTCGCTGCCGTCGCGGGCGGCGAACACCACCGGCAGGCAGTCGGCGGTCAGGATCGCCAGCACCACGCCCGGTTCGGCGGTGACCGCGGCATCGGCGGTCGGCTCGGCATCGATGCCGGCGCCCTGCGGCGGCCCGTCGAAACGCAGCACCTGCACGCCGTGCACCTGCCGCAGCCAATGCGGCGGCGTCGGCAGCGCCAGTCGCGCGGCCAACTCGTCGCGGTTGCGCTGCACCGTGGCCGGGTCGTCGCCGTCGGCAGCACTGCGATTGCCGAGGTTGAAGCGGTCGAACGGCGGCTGCGAGGCGCCGGCGCCAGTCCGCAGGGTGGTCAGGGCGTGGACCCGCGGCGGTGCCGGCCAGTCGGCCGGCAGGGCGAAGTCGCTCATCGGCCGCGCCCTCGCCCGACATCGGCCGACATGCCACCAGCCTGGCGCCGCCGGCCGCCGCGCGAAATGCAGTCGCGCGCGAGGGCGTGGGAAACCGGGCTCCCGGCCATGCTCAGCGCCGCGCCCGCTCGGCGGCCGCCTGCGCATCCACGCGCAGGGCGGCCATCAGCTGCTGCAGGTCGGCCGGCACCGCAGCGGTGGCGCGGACCGGCTCGCCGCTCAGCGGATGCTTGAACTCCAGGGTCTCGGCGTGCAGCGCCTGGCGCTTGAAGCCACGCAGTTCGGCGATCAGCTCCTCGCTGGCGCCCTTGGGCAGCTTCAGCGGGCCGCCGTACAGCGGGTCGCCGACGATGGGGTGCTTCAGGTGCGCCATGTGCACGCGGATCTGATGGGTGCGGCCGGTCTCCAGGCGGCATTCCAGGGCGGTGTGGGCGCGGAAGCGCTCGCGCAGCCGGTAGTGGGTGACGGCGTCGCGGCCGTCCTCGCGCACCGCCATGCGCAGGCGGTCGCGCGGATGGCGATCGATCGGCGCATTGGCGGTGCCGCCGGAAACCAGGGCCCCGACCACCACCGCCAGGTACTGCCGGTGCACGTCGCGCGCGGACAACTGCGCCACCAGCGAGGTATGCGCCTGCAGGGTCCGCGCAACCACCATGGCGCCGCTGGTGTCCTTGTCCAGGCGGTGCACGATGCCGGCACGCGGCAGCGCCGACAGCCCCGGATCGCGGTACAGCAAGGCATTGACCAGGGTGCCGCTGGGATTGCCGGCGCCCGGGTGCACCACCAGCCCGGCCGGCTTGTTCAGCACGATGACCTGGTCGTCCTCGTACAGCACCTCCAGCGGGATGTCCTCGGGCAGGGCGTGGGTCTGGGTGTCCAGCACCGCGTGCAGGCTGGCAATCTCGCCGCCGCGCAGCGCATCGCGCGGCCGCGCCGGGGCGCCGTCGAGCAGGGCGTCGCCGGATTTGATCCATTCGGCCAGGCGCGAACGCGAGTATTCGGGGAACAGTTCGGCCAGCACCGCGTCGAAGCGGCGACCGGCGGCGTGATCGGGGACGCGCGCCTGGCGCGGGCCGTCGCTGACGGCGTCCTCGGGGAGATCCGGGGGGGTATGGGGCATGGCAGGGGCACGGCTTGGGTCGGAAAAAGGGGGTCGCGGCGGCCATAGTCAGTCGCAGGACAGGCCACTAGGCTATCATCGCCCCTTCGTATTCCTGCCCTGCCGCGCCCGAACCCATGATCCGACGCTCCGTCCCGCTGTCCGCGCACGTCCGTTTCATCGCCCTGCTGCTGGTCACGCTGGTCGTGGCGACGGGTTGCCACCGTCAGAAGAAGAACCCCGAAGAAGGGATGCCGGTCGAGCAGCTCTACCAGAAGGCGCATGCGCAGATGGAGAGCGGCAACTGGGCCGGCGCCGAGAGCAGCTTCAAGCGGCTGATCGCGCAGTACCCGTACGGCAACTACACCGAGCAGGCGATGATCGAAAGCGCCTACGCCCAGTACAAGGCCGGCAAGCACGACGACGCGGTGTCGACCATCGACCGCTTCATCCGCACCTACCCGACCCAGCGCAACATCGCCTACATGTACTACCTGCGCGGGCTGTCCAACTCCAACCGCGACACGGTGTTCCTGCGCCGGGTGTGGTCGCTGGATCCCAGCCGCCGCGACCTGTCCACCCCGCAGCAGGCCTACGCCGACTTCAACACCGTTGCCGAGCGCTACCCGAACAGCCGCTACGCCGCCGACGCGCGCGCGCGCATGATCGCCCTGCGCAACGTGTTCGCCCAGCACGAGCTGGACAACGCGCTGTACTACCTGCGCCGCGACGCCTGGGTGTCGGCCGCCTCGCGCGCCACCTACCTGCTCGAGACCTACCCGCAGAGCGCCTACCAGAACGACGCGGTCGCGGTGCTGGCCGATGCCTACACCCATCTGGGCAACAAGACCCTGGCCGCCGACGCGCGCCGCGTGCTCGAGCTCAACGACCCGCAGCATCCGTGGCTGACCGGCAACTGGCCGAAGTACCCGTGGATGATCCGCAAGCTCAACCCGTTCGCCGGCGAGAAGTCCGCCGCCACCGGGCAGTCCAATTCGCAGATGCAGCGCTGATCCACCGCGCCGACACGATGCACACCGACAGGGGCCGCAAGGCCCCTGTCGCGTTTCCGGGCAGCGCCGATCGGTCCCTGCGGTCCGCTCGGGCGCCTGCGCGCGGCGGCTGCAGGCGGCCATGACGACACCAGCGGGCACCCAAGGCGAGGCGGGTGCGCGCGTCGCCAGGCAACGCCAGTCCCGATCACTGGACGCCCAGCATGGCGCGCCTCCAGACCGATCCCGGCGGAGTGCGACCCGCACCGCAGTCCCGGGAATTGGCGCCGATGCCCGTGGCCGGGCTTGCTAGGCTGGTCCCGTGCCCGCCCCGGGCCGCTTCCGCCGGGAACGCCATGTCTCTGTCCTTGCTGCGCCCGCTGCTGCGCCTGTTCGCCGCCCTCCTCGCCGTCGCTGCCGCCCCTGCCACCGCGGCACCGGCCATCGTGTACGGGGTCAACGGCCACGACGGCCGCCCGGCCTACCCGCTCAGCCAGAGCGAGGCGGTGTTTCGCCTGCTCGATCAGCGCAACCTGCGCAGCTACCGGTTCGACGTGGACCCGCGCAACTTCACCGTGCTCGACCGGCTGGTGCAGCTCTCGCGTCAGTACAACATCGCGCTGCGGCCGATGGTGTACCCGATGTCGCGCGAGATCGGCTACGCGCTGGCGCGCCGCTATGCCAACGACATCAAGGTCTGGGAGATCGGCAACGAGCAGGACCTGGACCGCGCCGCCGCGCCAGCGCGGATCGCGGCCATGACCACGATGTACCGCGGCATGAAGCAAGCCTCCGACGAGTTGGGCGCCGGCCTGCAGTTCACCATCAACATCACCGCCTGCAACAGCGACGATCGTTCGGCCAACGCGCGCTGCCCGGGCGACCGCAACGGCTCGCTGTGGTTCCTCGACCAGGCCAAGGCCGCCGGTTTCGACTTCGATCGGATCAGCTTCCACTACTACGCCTTCCACGGCGAGCGCGGCTACTGGATGGACCTGTATCTCGGACAGCTGCGCGCCGCCGCGCAGAAATACGGCACCAAGGTCTACGTCAACGAGCTCAACTGCGCCGAGATCTACACGGGCAACACCGATGGCGGCCATCCCGGCGACGGCGCCTGCTACGACAGCGTGGCGGACCTGCTGCAGACGCTGCGCAACGACTACGCCGACGTGGTCGCCGAGATCAATCTCTACGAACTGCTCGACCAACCGGACCAGCAGGGCGCGGAGGCGCATTTCGGCCTGATGTACGACCTGGGCCGGCCGAAACCGACGCTGGACCTGCTGACCGACGCCGCGCGCTGAGGCCGCGACGTCTTCGCACGGCGTGGTCGCCGCCTGCGGCTATGCTGCGGCGATGTTCGAACTGCATCGGGTCACCCGCCGCTACGGCGACATGCTGGCGCTGGACCAGGTCGATCTTCGCATCGCCCCGGGCCGCACCACCGCGTTGATCGGTCCCAGCGGCGCCGGCAAGTCCAGCGTGCTGCGCCTGCTGCTGGGGCTGGAGTGGCCGGATAGCGGCGAGGTGCGCTTCCAGGGCGAGCCGTTGCGTCGCGCCACCCTGTTGGCGCAGCGCCGGCGCATCGGCTACGTGATCCAGGAAGGCGGCCTGTTCCCGCACCTGAGCGCCCGCGACAACGCCGCCCTGCTGGCGCGCACGCTGGGCTGGACGCGGCCGCGCATCGCCGCGCGTCTGCACGAGCTCGCTGCGTTGTGCCGCCTGCCGGAAGCGCTGCTGGCGCGTTATCCAGCCGAGTTGTCCGGTGGCCAGCGCCAGCGCGTCGGACTGATCCGCGCGCTGTTGCTGGACCCGCCGGTATTGCTGCTGGACGAACCGCTGGGCGCGCTCGACCCGATCGTGCGCCACGAACTGCAGACGCAGATGCGCGAACTGTTCGCGCTGCTCGGCAAGACCGTGGTGCTGGTGACCCACGACGTCGCCGAGGCCGCCTACCTGGGCGATACCCTGGTCCTGATGCGCGGCGGCCGCGTGCTGCAGGAAGGCAGTGCACGCACTTTGCTGGAGGCGCCGGCCGATCCGTTCGTGAGCCAGTTCCTGCAGGCGCAGCGCACGCTGGAGGAGGCGCGATGACGTCGCTGGGCACGCACTGCCGCGCGGTCGCAGTGGTCGCCTTGGGCAGCCTTGCCAGCCTGCTGGGTCTGCCGGCCGCTGCCGCCGACACCAAGGTCGTGGTCGGCTCGAAGAACTTCACCGAAGCGGTGGTGCTGGGCGAGATCGCCGCCGGCGCCGGGCGCCAGGCCGGGGTCGAGGTCGAGCACCGGCGCCAGCTCGGCGGCACCCGCATCCTGTGGCGCGCGCTGGAGCAGGGTTCGATCGACGCCTACGCCGAGTACACCGGCACCCTGGCCGCCGAGCTGCTGCAACTGCCGGGCGCCGACGACGACGCGCTGCGCAAGGCGCTGGCGCAGCGCGGCCTGGCGATGAGCGCGCCGCTGGGCTTCGACAACACCTATGCGTTCGGCATGCGCCGGCAACGCGCGCAGGCGCTGGGCATCGTGCGCCTGTCCGACCTCGCCGCGCATCCGACGCTGAAGTTCGGACTGAGCAACGAATTCGTCTCGCGCGCCGACGGCTGGCCCGGCGTGCGCGACGCCTACGGCCTGCCGCAGGTGCCCACCGGCCTGGACCACGACCTCGCCTACCGCGCGCTGGACAGCGGCGCGATCGACCTCACCGACCTGTACAGCACCGACGCCGAGATTCCCGCGCACGACCTGCTGGTGCTGCAGGACGACAGGCACTACTTCCCGCGCTACGCCGCGGTGTTCCTGTACCGCGCCGACCTGGCGCAGCGCGCGCCGCGCTTCGTGCAGGCGCTGCAGGGGCTGGGCGGGCGCATCGACGCGGCGACCATGCAGCGGCTCAACGCCGAGGCCAAGCTCGACAAGCGTGCCGAAAGCGCCATCGCCGCACACTGGCTGGGCATCGCCGCGCCGGCCGAGGACGGACGCCTGCAACGGCTGCTGCAACGCACCCGCGAGCACCTGGCGCTGGTCGGACTGTCGCTGGGCCTGGCCCTGCTGGTGGCGCTGCCGCTGGGCATCCTGGCCGCGCACCGGCCACGGCTCGGCCAGGCGGTGCTGGCCCTGACCGGCGTGCTGCAGACGCTGCCGTCGCTGGCGGTATTCGTGTTCATGATCCCGCTGTTCGGCATCGGCGCCAAACCGGCGATCGCCGCGCTGTTCCTGTACAGCCTGCTGCCGATCGTGCGCAACATGCATGCCGGCATCACCGGCATCCCGCGCGAGCTGCGCGAGACTGCCGCCGCGCTCGGCTTGCCGCCGGGCACGCGGCTGTGGCGGATCGAACTGCCGCTGGCGCTGCGCACTCTCCTCGCCGGCATCAAGACCGCGGCGGTGATCAACGTCGGCACCGCGACCCTGGGCGCGTTGATCGGCGCCGGCGGCTACGGCCAGCCGATCCTCACCGGCATCCGCCTCGACGACCTCGGCCTGATCCTGGAAGGCGCGGTGCCGGCCGCGCTGCTGGCGTTGCTGGTCCAGGGCCTGTTCGAACTGCTGGAGCGGGTGCTGACCCCGCGTGGATTGCGCCTGGCGGCGCGGCGGTAGGTCAAGCCAGCACCGCGGGCATCAGCGATGTGGCCGGCCTTCGGCAACCCGCACCCGCGCTAAACGCATCACAGCGGCATCGGGTCGCGGCTGAAGCCAGGCATCAAACAGGATCGGCGATGCGGACCAGTAGTCGATTGCCTTCCCATCGAAACCGAAGACAGACAACAACCGCACGCACGTGCGTTAAGCACGCGCCGCAGCCACCATCTCTTGCGCCAGGCCGCGCATCGCCTCCGGCGTCAACTGCAGATAGGGCGCGATGCGCAGGGCGCCATGGCGATGGGTGCAGATGACTTGCGCGTGCTGCAGCCATGGCAGCAAGGCCGGCATCGACGACGCTGGTGGGCGCAGCGCGTACAGGTGCGGCGCATGCCCAGGCACGGTCCAGTCGCCCGCGCCCAGCGCGTGCAACTCCGCGTCGAATGCCGCACCAAGTGTGCCAAGCCGCTGCGCGATGCGCGCCGGCTGCCACTGCTGCACCTGCTGCAGCGCCGCGCTGGCCATCGCCAGGCGCAGCGGGTCGGCGACGCCGCCGGCATCGAAGCGACGCGCGCCGCTGCGGTACGGGGGCGGCGCCTCGGCCGGGAACTGCCAATCCGCCCCCGGGTCGCGCGCCTGCCAGTGCTGCTCGAACGGCACGCCGTGCGCGCGCCAGTGCGGCGAGGCCCACAGCCATGCCAGCCCCATCGGTCCGAGCAGCCATTTGTGTCCGACAGAGACCACGAAATCCGGCCGCCAGGCGTCCAGCCGGGCCGGCAGCACGCCCAGGCTCTGGCTCAGGTCCAGCACCAGCATCGCGCCGGCCGCATGCACGCGCGGCGCGATGCGGTCCAGATCCAGCAGGCTGCCGTCGCGCCAGTAGGCGTTGGGCAGGGTCGCCACGCGCACGCGCGGCTCTGCATCCAGCGTCGCCAGGACCGCCGCGGTCCAGTCCTGCCCAGGTGCGCGCCGCACCACCGCCAGGGACGCGCCGCTCTCGGCACAGCGTTGCTGCCACGCCAGTAGATTGGACGGAAACTGGCCATCGAGCAGCAACACCGCATCGCCGGGCGCCAACGGCACCTGCCGCGCCGCGATGGCCAGGCCATAGGCGGCCGACGGCACCATCGCCACGCCATCGCCGTCGCCCGAGAACAAGGTGGTCGCGGCCAGCGCGCGCAGGTCTTCGATCTGCGCGCGCCAGGCATCGAAGGACAGCGTCCAGGGCGCGATCGACTCGGCCAGCGCCGCCTGCCCCGCGACCAGTGCACGGTGCAGGCGCGGCCCCTTGCTGGCGGTGTCCAGGTAGCGCACGCCGGGCGGCAGCGCGAACGCCTCCGCCGCGGTATCGAGGTCGACCAGGGCGCCGGCGGACGCCGAACCGGCAGGGTGGTGCAAGGCGCTCGTAGACATGTGGCTAGGGTAACGCCACGGTCCGCGACGCGTGACGGTCCGTTCACGCCGCTGCGCTAAGACTGCATCGATGCAAGCGATCTCTCCGGCGTCACCGCCCTCGCCCATCGCATCCGTCGCGACGCTGGCGGACCGCCTGCGCCGCGTGCGCGCACGCAGCCGTCATCTCACCGCACCATTGAGCGAAGAAGACGCAATGGTGCAGAGCATGGACGACGCCAGCCCGGCCAAATGGCATCTGGCGCACACCACCTGGTTCTTCGAGCGGTTCGTGCTCGGCGCCGATCCGGCGTACCGCCCCCACGATCCGCAGTGGGACTACCTGTTCAACAGCTACTACCAGAGCATCGGTCCGGCGCATGCGCGGCCGCATCGCGGCCTGCTGTCGCGGCCATCGCTGGCGCAGGTGCTGGACTACCGCAGCGAGATCGAAACCCGCGTACTGGCGCAGTTGCAGGCCGGCACGCTGGAGCCGCAGACGCTGCAGATCCTGGAACTGGGCCTGCAGCACGAACAACAACACCAGGAACTGCTGCTCACCGACATCAAGCATGCGTTCTGGCGCAACCCGCTGGGTCCGGCGTATCGCGCGGATCTGGCGACGCAGAACGCGCCTGCGTCCCCGCTGCGCTGGCTGCAGCGCGATGAGCAGATCGGCGAGATCGGTGCCGCGCCGTGGCCGGCGCATGCCGACTTCGCCTACGACAACGAATCGCCGCGGCATCGCGTGCTGGTGCCGGCGCATGCGCTGGCCAGCCGCCCGGTGAGCAATGCGGAATACGACGAGTTCATTGACGATGGCGGCTATGCCACGGTCGGGCTATGGCTCAGCGACGGCTGGGCGCAGCGGTGCGCCGAGGATTGGCAGCGCCCGCTGTACTGGCACGCCGACGGCGCGCGCGAATTCACCCTCGGCGGCTGGCGCGAACGCGATCCGCATGCACCGGTGTGCCATCTCAGCCTGTTCGAGGCCGATGCCTTCGCGCGCTGGGCCGGCGCGCGCCTGCCGACCGAGGCGGAGTGGGAACAGGCTGCCACCGGTGTCGCCATCGCCGGCAACTTCGTCGACACCGATGCACTGCATCCGCAGTCGACGGCGCCGGCCGACACCGGCCTGCAGCAGTTGTTCGGCGATGTCTGGGAATGGACCGGCAGCGCCTACCTGCCCTACCCCGGGTTCCGCCCGTGGTCGGGCACGCTGGGCGAATACAACGGCAAGTTCATGAACGCGCAGTGGGTGTTGCGCGGCGGCAGCTGCACCACGCCGCGCGACCACATCCGCGCCAGCTACCGCAACTTCTTCCCCTCCGATGCGCGGTGGCAGTTCGCCGGCGTGCGCCTGGCCAAGGATTCCGCATGAATGCCGCAACCGCCCGTGCCCTCACCGAAGCCGCCCTCACCGACCTGCATCCGCAGCCGGACGACATCACCGCCGATGCGATCGCCGGCCTGTCGTGCAGCCCCAAGCAGCTGCCGTCCAAGTATTTCTACGACGCCGAGGGCTCGCGCCTGTTCGAGGCGATCACCCGCCAGCCCGAGTACTACCTGACCCGCACCGAGCTGGACCTGCTGGAAGCGCGGATGCCGTCGATCGCGCAGGCGGTGGGCACCGGCGCGCACGTGGTGGAACTGGGCAGCGGCAGCGGCCGCAAGACCCAGTTGCTGCTGGACGGCCTGCGCATGCCGGTGGCCTACACGCCGATCGAGATTTCCCGCGACATGCTGATGTCCAGCACCACGCGGCTGGCCGAACGCTTCCCGCACATCCAGATGTTGCCGGTATGCGCCGACTTCACCGCGCCGGTGGCGCTGCCGGCACCGCAGCGCGGCGCGCGCCGCACCCTGGTGTTCTTCCCCGGCTCGACCCTGGGCAACTTCACCCGCGAGGACGGCATCGCCCTGCTGCGCTCGATGCGCCAGACCATGGGCGCGGACGGCTGCGCCCTGGTCGGCATCGACCTGGTGAAGGACTCGGCATTGCTGGAGGCCGCCTACAACGACGCCGCCGGGGTCACGGCCGAATTCACCCTGAACCTGCTGCACCGGCTCAACCGCGAGATCGGCAGCGACTTCGACCTGGCGCAGTTCCGCCATCATGCCGTTTATTCGGAAGCGCGCGAGCGCATCGAGACCTTCCTGGTCAGCCAGTGCGCACAGCAGGTGACCGTGGCCGGGCGCCGCTTCGATTTTGCTGAAGGCGAAGCGATGCAGGTCGAGTACAGCCACAAGTACACCGACCAGAGCTTTGCGGCGATGGCCGCCGAGGCCGGCCTGCGCGTCAGCCACGGCTGGAATGCGCAGGACGATGCGTTTGGGTTGCGGTTGTTGCAGAGCGGGGACCCAGGGCCCGGGGGCCGGGACCCGGAAAAGCCTTAATCTTCCAAGATGCGGCACGCCATGATGGTGTCCGCGGCAAAATCGCTATCAAGCGATTTTTTGTGGGAGGGGCTTCAGCCCCGACAGGCTTTCCCGGCAAAGCCCGTCGGGACTGAAGTCCCTCCCACAGTGCAATCGCAACCGCCTTGCACTCGCGGAAAAATCGCGGGTCCCGGCTTTTCCGAGTTCCCTCAGGCCTGATACCCATTGCTGATCGGATAACGCCGCTCGCGCCCGAACGCGCGGCGCGACACCTTCGGTCCCGGTGCGGCCTGGTGGCGCTTCCATTCGCTGATGCGCACCAGCCGCACCACCCGGTCGACCACCTCGGCGGCATAGCCGGCGGCGACGATCTCGTCGCGCGATTCCTCCTGGTCGACGTAGCGATACAGGATGCCGTCGAGCACGTCGTACGGCGGCAGCGAATCCTGGTCGGTCTGGTTGGCGCGCAGTTCCGCCGAGGGCGGCCGCGCGATCACCGCCGGCGGGATCACCGGCGCACCGCCCACCGTGTTGCGCCACTTCGCCAGGCCGAACACCTCGGTCTTGTACAGGTCCTTCAGCGGCGCGTAGCCGCCGCACATGTCGCCGTAGATGGTGGCGTAGCCGACCGCGTACTCGCTCTTGTTGCCGGTGGTCAGCAGCAGGCCGCCGAACTTGTTGGCCAGCGCCATCAGGATCACGCCGCGGCTGCGCGACTGCAGGTTCTCCTCGGTGACGTCGGGTTCGGTGCCGGCGAACAGCGGGCCGAGCGCACTCAGCAGGCCCTCGAACGCCGGCTCGATCGCCACCGTCTCCAGCTTCACGCCCAAGGTGCGGCATTGATCCGCGGCCAGGTCGTTGGATAGGTCGGCGGTGTAGCGCGACGGCAGCCGCACCGCGGTGACGTTGTCCGCGCCAAGCGCGTCCACCGCCATCGCCAGCACCAGCGCCGAATCGATGCCGCCGGACAGGCCCAGCCAGACCTTGGAAAAGCGATTCTTTGCGCAGTAGTCCTGCAGCCCGCGCACCACCG
The DNA here is from genome assembly GCF_009192935.1 of Xanthomonas sp. LMG 12461. Classification (NCBI taxonomy): domain Bacteria; kingdom Pseudomonadati; phylum Pseudomonadota; class Gammaproteobacteria; order Lysobacterales; family Lysobacteraceae; genus Xanthomonas; species Xanthomonas sp. LMG 12461. The sequence goes on along the minus strand of NZ_NQYT01000028.1, from coordinate 6,144 downwards.
CGCGCCAGGCCAGCGCATCCATGCTCTCGTCGCCGTCGTCGGTCCAGCGCAGCGGCGCGAAGCGGCGTGCGGCGATGTCGTACTCGACCACCAGCCATTGGTCGGTGAAGGCGGCCGCCGCCGGATGCACGGTGCCGTCGCCGTCGGCCACCACCGAGGCGCCGTCGAACACCAGCGCGTCCTGGCCGCCGACCACGTTAAGATAGGCCAGCGCCGCGCCGCTCTCGCGGCTGCGTTCGGCCAGCAAGGCGTCGCGCTGCGCATGCTTGCCGCGCTCGTAGGGCGAGGCATTGGGCACCAGCACCAGTTCCGCGCCCGCCCGCACGGTCGCCGCCAGCGGCTCCGGGAACCACAGGTCCTCGCAGATCACCAGGCCGACCGGCGTGCCCTTGACCTCGAACACGCAGTTCTCGCCGTCCGGGTCGACATCGAAATAGCGGCGCTCGTCGAACACCGCGTAGTTGGGCAGTTCGCGCTTGCGGTAGGTGCGCTCGATGCGGCCGCCGCGCAGCACGCTGGCGGCGTTGTAGACCACGCTGCCGGCGCTCTGCGGCCAGCCGACCACCGCGACGATGCCACGTACCTGTGCGGCGATGCGCTGCACCGCGCGCTCGCAGTCGGCCAGGAAACCCGGCCGCAGCAGCAGGTCTTCCGGCGGATAGCCGCTGACCGCCAGTTCCGGGAACAGCACCACGTCGGCGCCGTACTCGTCGCGCGCCTCCTCGATCAACGCAATGATCCGGTCGGTGTTCTGGGTCACGGCGCCGACCGGGAAATCGAACTGGGCCATGGCGAGGCGGAGGGAAGCGGACATAGGCAACCTTGCAGGAACGAGTGGGAGACACGCAGGCGCCACGCGAGCGCATCGCACCTGCCGCGGCGCCGCTGCTCCGCGTGCCGCCATGCGCAGTGTAGCGCTGCGCCGGGTTGCGGCCGATGATGCGCGTACCGCCACGTTGGAGTGTGAGCATGGAGTCCGGGCAGGCCGCATCTTGGTGCGCACATGGCGGCAGCCGCAGCGATGCCGTGGGACGTTCTCTCCGCTGCGCGCCGCCGAGAAAGCCGCTTGGCCAGGCCCCCCGCGTCGCGACTGAGGTCGCTCCCACAATCGAGCAACATGCACGACCAACAGAAATCGCTGGCGCATGCACCGCGCGTCGCCGCCGAAGCCGCGCTCACTCCAGGGACAGCACGTGCCGAGGCCTCACTGTGGGAGGGACTTCAGTCCCGACTGCAATCAATCCCGAAGCGCCGGCCAGCCACCGCCATGTGCTTCAGCGGATGCCAGCGCCAGTCCGCTCAAGGCGCCGCCGGCGCCAGCGCCGCAGCAACACCACCACTCCCGCACACAAACTCAGCCCAGCGAGGCCCAGCACCGCCATGCGCACGCCGACGCCGTGCTGGAACACCACGTCCTTGCCGGTGCCGTCGAGCGTATAGGCGACCACGTAGTCGCCCATCGTGCCAGCGTATAGGCGACCACGTAGTCGCCCATCGTGCCCATGCCTTCGCGCCCGCCGGCCGCGATCACCACGTACTGCTTGCCCCCCACCGCATAGACCGAGGGCGTGGCCTGGCCGCCGGCCGGCAGCTTGGCCTCCCACAGGGTCTTGCCGGTGGCGCTGTCGAGCGCGCGCAGGCGCGCATCGGCCGCCGCGGCGATGAAGGTCAGGCCACTGGCCGTGGTCACCGCGCCGCCGAGCAGCGGCGTGCCCACCTCCAGCGGCAGCCACGGCAGCTTCTCTTCCAGGGTACCGAGCGGGCGCTCCCAGGCGATCTTGCGCGTGCGCAGATCCACCGCCACCAGTCGCCCCCACGGCGGCTTGACGCAGGGAATGCCGCCTGAGGAGCTCAACATGCCGCGGCGCATGTAGTACGGCGTGCCTTCCATGTCGTTGAACTGCTGGTCCGGATGGCGCGCGCGCTCGGCCTTGCTGAATTGCTCGCGCGGGATCAGCGCTACCTGCATCGGCAAGTCCGACACCGGCATGATCGCCAGCTGGCGCTGTGGATCCACCGCGATGCCGCCCCAGTTCACGCCGCCGGCCCAACCCGGCAGCGCGATCGTGCCGCGCACGCTGGGCGGGGTGAACAGGCCTTCCGAGCGCAGCCCGGCGATCAGCGCTGCGCATTCGCGGCGCGCGCCGGGCGTCGCCCCCCAGGCATCGGCGGCGGTCAGCGGCGTATGCCGACCCAGCCGCAACCCCGGCTCGGGCATCGGCTGGGTCGGCGAAGTGCGCTCGCCCGGCACGTCGGACGCCGGCACCGGCACCTCGCTGATCGGAAACAGCGGCGTGCCGTCGCGACGGTCGAAGGCGAACAGGAAGCCGGTCTTGGTCGCCTGCAAGACGGCCGCGCGCGGTCCCTGCGCAGTCTGCACCGTGGTCAGCACCGGCTGCGAGGCCAGGTCGTAGTCCCACAGATCGTGATGCACCAACTGCTGCGCCCACACCCGGCGCCCGCTGCGCAGGTCCAGCGCCACCAGCGAGTCGGTGTCGCGGTTGTCGCCCAGGCGCTCGCCGCCGTAATAGTCGGGGCTGGCCGAGCCGGTCGGTACGTAGACCAGGCCCAGCGCCGCATCCACCGACAGCGGCGCCCAGGCATTGCCGCCGCCGACCGCGGCCGCCTGCTCCGGCTGCCAGCCGGCGGCGGTGGCCTTGGCTGGTTCGCGCGGCACCGGATCCCACCGCCACAGTTCGCGGCCGCTGCGCGCGTCGTAGCCACGCACCACGCCCTGCTCCAGCGCATGCCCGCGGTTGTCGCCGATCGAGCTGCCGACCACCAGCACGTCGCCGGCCACCACCGGCGGCGAGGTCACCGCATAGTTGGCCCAGGCATCGCTGGCGTTGTCGTGCACATCGATGCCGGCATGCAGGTCGATCATGCCGTCCTTGCCGAACCCGGCGCAGGGCTTGCCGTCGGCGGCATCCAGCGCGATCAGCCGCGCATCCAGAGTGCCGTACACGATGCGCTCGCGGCACGCGCCCGCCGTCGCCTGGGTGTCGCGCCAGAAACTCACACCGCGCGAGGCCGGGTCGCTGTAGTGCTTGTTGCGCGCGACCTTGGCATCGAACGACCACAGTTCGTGGCCGCTCGCCGCATCCAGCGCGAAGGCGATACCGGTCCCGGTGGTGAGGTACATGCGCCCACCCAGCACCAGCGGATTGGCCTCGAAGCGGCGCCGCTCCGGATCGGGCAGGCCCGCGCCGAGTTCGCCGGTGCGGAACGACCAGGCGATGCGCAGCCGGCCGATGTTGTCCGGGGTGATCTGGGTCAGCGGCGAATACTGCCCGCCGCCGGGCGCGCCGGCATAACTGGCCCAGTCGCCTGGCGCCGCCGCGCAGATGCCGCCGATACCCATCGCCATGCCCGCCCCGCATACCGCTGCCCGCCATCGCCTGATCACGCATCCGCTCCTGTCGCTGCCGAAGAAAGTGGCGGCAGTTTCGGCAGAGTGCCGGACCGTGTCGGCAACACAGGGACGGCACCACCCGGCCAGGGGACCAATGGCGGGGCCGCAGGGACGAATGGCGACCAAGGGGATGGCGCAACTGCTTGATTGCGCAGACGTTGGCGGGGCAGCAGTGCGTGCCCGCCCCATCCGCCTCGTCGCGCCAGGGACACCGCGGCAGTGCCGCGTACCGGATCCTCTAAACGCAAAAGGCCTCGCTCGCGCGAGGCCTTTGCGGACAGCGGCGGCGACAAGGACGCACCCGAAGGCGGGTCGCTGCCGCAGCGCTGACGGCTTACTTCACCAGCGAGGCGATCGCCGCACCCAGGTCGCCCGGCGAGCGGACGGTCTTGACGCCTGCGGCTTCCATCGCCGCGAACTTGCCCTCGGCCGTGCCCTTGCCGCCCGAGGCGATCGCACCGGCGTGGCCCATGCGCTTGCCGGCCGGGGCCGAAGCACCGGCGATGAAGCCGACGACCGGCTTCTTGACGTGCTTGGCGATGTACTCGGCACCGGCTTCCTCGGCGTCGCCGCCGATTTCGCCGACCATGATGATGCCTTCGGTCTGCGGATCTTCGTTGAACAGCTTGAGGCAGTCGACGAAGTTCAGGCCGTTGATCGGGTCGCCGCCGATGCCGATGCAGGTGGACTGGCCCAGGCCGACCTCGGTGGTCTGCTTGACCGCTTCATAGGTCAGCGTGCCCGAACGCGAGACGATGCCGATCTTGCCCGGCTTGTGGATGTGGCCCGGCATGATGCCGATCTTGCACTCGCCCGGGGTGATCACGCCGGGGCAGTTCGGCCCGATCAGCACGGTCTCCGGGAAGGAGCGGGTCAGCACGTTCTTGACGCGCAGCATGTCCAGCACCGGGATGCCTTCGGTGATGCAGACGATGACCTTGATGCCGGCCGCAGCCGCTTCCAGGATCGCGTCGGCCGCGAACGGCGGCGGCACGTAGATCACCGAGGCGTCGGCGCCGGTGCTCTGCACGGCATCGGCCACGGTGTTGAACACCGGCAGGTCGATGTGGGTGGTGCCGCCCTTGCCCGGCGTGACGCCGCCGACGACCTGGGTGCCGTACTCGATCATCTGAGTGGCGTGGAAGGTGCCCTGCTGGCCGGTGAAGCCCTGCACGATCACCTTGGTGTTCTTGTTGATCAAAACAGACATTGGAGTTCCTTGGTGTCGTGGATCAGGCGGCGTTCTTGACAGCTTCAACGACCTTCTTGGCGCCGTCGTTGATGTTGTCGGCCGGGATGATGGCCATGCCGCTGTCGCGCAGCAGCTGCTTGCCTTCTTCCACGTTGGTGCCTTCCAGGCGCACCACGACCGGCACCTTGACGCCCACTTCCTTGACCGCCGCGATGATGCCCTCGGCGATCATGTCGCAGCGGACGATGCCGCCGAAGATGTTGACGAAGATGCCTTCGACCTTGTCCGAGGACAGGATCAGCTTGAACGCCTCGATCACGCGCTGCTTGTTGGCGCCGCCGCCCACGTCCAGGAAGTTCGCCGGCTCGCCGCCGTTGAGCTTGATCACGTCCATGGTCGCCATGGCCAGACCAGCGCCATTGACCATGCAGCCGATGTTGCCGTCCATGGTGACGTAGTTGATGTCCAGCTCCGAAGCGGTCACTTCGGTCTCGTCTTCCTGTGACTTGTCGCGCATGGCGACCAGTTCCTTGTGGCGGAAGTTGGCGTTGTCGTCGCTGTTGAACTTGCCGTCCAGCGCGTAGAGGTTGCCGTCGTCCAGGATGGCCAGCGGATTGATCTCCACCAGCGCCAGGTCCTTCTCGTTGAAGATGCGGTACAGGTTGACCATGATGCTGGCGAACTGGCCGGCCTGCTTGGCGGTCAGGCCCATCTTGAAGCCGATGTCGCGGCCGTGGTAACCCTGCACGCCCTCGACGAAGTCGACGTTGAGGGTGTGGATCTTGTCCGGGGTCTCGGCGGCGACCTGTTCGATCTCCATGCCGCCTTCGCTCGATGCGATGTAGCTGATGGTGCGGGTGCCGCGGTCGACCAGCACCGACAGGTACAGCTCCTTGACGATCTCACCAGCGGTGGTCACCAGCACCAGGTTGATCGGCAGCTCGACGCCGGCGGTCTGGTAGGTGGCCATCTTGGTGCCGAGCAGCTTCTCGGCAACGGCCTTCACATCGTCGGTGGTCTTGCAGAACTTGACGCCGCCGGCCTTGCCGCGGCCACCTGCGTGGATCTGCGCCTTGACCATCCAAGGGCCAGCGCCAAGCGACTTGGCGGCTTCAACCGCTTCTTCCGGAGTCGCCGCGACCTTGCCGGCCGGGACCGGGATGCCGTACTCGGCAAGCAGTTGTTTTGCCTGATATTCGTGGAAATTCATGCGTCACCGTGGGAAAAGGAACGGCCGTCCCGCAGCGATCCGGGCCCTGAGTGGCGGCCGGGAGCGGTACGGACGGGACGCCTATTGTCGCCGACCGAGGGCGGCGGCGCAAAAGCGCCGGCGGCCTGGCCCGACCGAGGCCTCCGGCGAGGTCCGTGGTGGCACCACCGGGTGGAGCGGGCACTCGCCTGCCCACGCCTTGCTGCCCTCATCCCGCGACTCTGTCCTTGGCCCTTGCCCGATCCGGCGCCGGACCGCCGGCGACGACAATCGCACCCCGTCGAAGGCGGCGACGGCCCAGGCAGGTCGCCCCCCCCCCCCGGTCGCCCT
>NZ_NQYT01000027.1:0-52839 GCF_009192935.1 Xanthomonas sp. LMG 12461 | reverse complement strand
GTTCGACAAGATCAAGGACAGCGACTACCTGCCGGCCTTCGAAGAGGGCATGAAGCAGCACCTGGCCGAGATCCGCAAGATCGCCGACAACCCGGAACCGGCCACCTTCGCCAACACCCTGGAAGCGATGGAGCGCAGCGGCGAGACCCTGACCCGCGTGTCGCGCATCTTCTTCGGCCTGGTCCAGGCCGACACCAACGATGCCCGCCAGAAGATTCAGGAAGAGATCGCGCCCAAGCTGGCCGCGCACCAGGACGAGATCAGCCTCGACCCGAAGCTGTTCGCGCGCATCAAGAGCCTGTACGACCAGCGCGACACGCTGACCCTCGACCCGGAGCAGAAGCGCCTGGTCGAGTACGAATACCAGGAGTTCGTGCGCGCCGGCGCGCAGCTGTCCGACGCCGACAAGGCCACCCTGCGCAAGCTCAACGTCGAAGAGACCACCCTGGCCACGCAGTTCCACACCAAGCTGGTCGCGGCCGCCGCCGCCGGTGCGGTGGTGGTGGACGACAAGGCCAAGCTCGACGGCCTGTCCGACGGCGACATCGCTTCGGCCGCGCAGGACGCCACCGCGCGCAAGCTCGACGGCAAGTACCTGCTGGCCCTGCAGAACACCACCCAGCAGCCGGTGCTGGCCTCGCTGAAGGACCGCGACCTGCGCCAGCAGGTGATGGCCGCCTCGCAGTCGCGCGCCGAGAAGGGCGATGCCAACGACACCCGCCAGACCGTGCAGCGCCTGGCGCAGCTGCGCGCGCAGAAGGCCAAGCTGCTCGGCTTCGACAGCTACGCCGCCTACAGCCTCAGCGACCAGATGGCCAAGACCCCGGCCGCGGCGCTGAAGCTGCTCACCGACACCGTGCCCGCCGCCACCGCCAAGGCGCGCAGCGAAGCGGCCGAGATGCAGAAGGTGATCGACGCGCAGAAGGGCGGCTTCAAGCTCACCGCCGCCGATTGGGACTTCTACGCCGAGCAGGTGCGCAAGGCCAAGTACGACCTCGACGAAGCGCAGATCAAGCCGTACTTCGAACTGGACAACGTGCTGCAGAACGGCGTCTTCTACGCCGCCAACCAGCTGTACGGCCTCACCTTCAAGGAACGCACCGACATCCCCACCTACCACGACGGGATGAAGGTCTATGAAGTGTTCGACAAGGACGGCAAGTCGCTGGCGCTGTTCTACACCGACTACTTCAAGCGCGACAGCAAGTCCGGCGGCGCCTGGATGGACGAGTTCGTCGGCCAGAACGGCCTGACCGGCACCAAGCCGGTGGTCTACAACGTCTGCAACTTCACCAAGCCCGCTCCCGGCCAGCCGGCGCTGCTGAGCTTCGACGACGTCACCACCATGTTCCACGAGTTCGGCCATGCGCTGCACGGCATGTTCTCCAACGTGAAGTACCCGACCCTGGCCGGCACCGCCACCTCGCGCGACTTCGTCGAGTTCCCCTCGCAGTTCAACGAGCACTGGGCGTCGGATCCGAAGGTGTTCGCGCACTACGCCAAGCACTACCAGACCGGCGAAGCGATGCCGGCCGACCTGGTGGAGAAGATCAAGAAGTCGCGCACCTTCAACCAGGGCTACGCCACCACCGAGTACCTGTCGGCGGCGCTGCTCGACCTGTCCTGGCACACCCTGCCGGCCGACGCGCCGCTGCAGGACGTGGACAAGTACGAGGCCGACTCGCTGAAGAAGTACAAGGTGGACCTGCCGGAAGTGCCGCCGCGCTACCGCACCACCTATTTCGACCACATCTGGGGCGGCGGCTACTCGGCCGGCTACTACGCCTACTTCTGGTCGGAAGTGCTCGACGACGACGCGTTCCAGTGGTTCAAGGAGCACGGCGGCCTGACCCGCGCCAACGGCGACATCTTCCGCGCCAAGATCCTCTCGCGCGGCAACACCGTCGACCTGGCCACCCTGTACCGCGACTTCCGCGGCAAGGACCCCAGCGTCGAGCCGCTGCTGGAAAACCGTGGTCTGAAGAACTGATCGGCGCTGCGCCGACCGGGTGTGTGGAGAACGGGATGGCCTTGCGGCCATCCCGTTTTTTGGTATTGGGTGGCGCCTGTCTGCTGCGGAACCGATGAGCCAACCCGTACAGCGACGAACGTGCCGAAGCATCGGACTTGGCCGGCGAAGAAGAACGCAATGTAACCCGCGCGAGACGAGGAGCCGACATGAACCTTCCAGAACACGATCAAGCTCAAGCCGCGGAGCAAACGAGTGCGCCTGCAGCGCAACAGGACCCGGCGGGTACCGCGAGTCTTCGCGACTTCTACGAACAAGGCGACGGGCAGGATTGGCTTCCCGCCTTCAATCGTGCCATTGCCCACTTCTCCGATCTTGGCGGCGGCAAGCTGTACGTGCCTAGCGGCGAGTACGATGTCAGCGGTCCCATCGACATCTCCGGTGTCGATAACCTGTGGATCGATGGTTTCGGGCAGGACAACACGCTCGTGCGAACGACATCGGCTACGGCAGATCTGTTCTATTCGAATGCCGATCGCAAGTACAGGAAATTCTCCAACTTCACGGTTGGGTCGACGGTGTCCAAGACCGCGGGAGCGATGTTCCGATTTTCGATGGAGCGCCGCTCGATCATCATGGATGTGAAAGTTGCGAACTGGTTCAATGGCCTGAACTTCCTGGGGTTCGAGGAAGTCGAACTGCAACGGGTCAAGATCGTGAACCCCTCCGGCGCTGGTACCGCACTGCTGCTTGGCACGAAGGGGACCTCCGGATCCGGCGCGAACATGCATGTGATCGGGTGCTTCCTCCGTGGCAACGACGACATCGCCCAATCCGCTCCCGTCGCGTTGTGGGGCATACAGACGCACGACATCGACGCGCTTTACATGCTGGACACCGATGTGGGCGGGTTCGTCAATGGCGACCTGCTGGCGGATGCCGAGGTGCGGGCGGCGAATTTCTACCTGACCAGTTGCTTCTTCGATGCAACGCGAAACTCCAATTGCGTCACGCTCACCGGCGCTGGCACGAAGCAGCAATGGAGCTTCGTGGGGTGTTGGTTCGCGTCGGCAGGAAAGCTGCAGGGCGGCAGCCAGGATGCGTGCGGCCTGTTCATGGACGACATGGGATCGTATTCGGGCATCCAGTTCACCGGTTGCCGGTTCTTTTCCAATGCGGCCGCCGGTGTCTACCAGGCGTGCACCGGCAGTGTGCAGTTCGTGGGTTGCAGCTTCCAGAGCAACGGCGCGCCAACCGCAAACTACCGCTATGGCTACATGTACTCGCCTTCCGCTGCTGCATCTCCAGGCCCGCTGCTGACCGGCTGCCGCTTCGATGGCAATTCCCCCAAGGCAGTTTTTCTGGGTGGACTTGCACGCGAAGTATCGATGAGCGGAAACGTGATCGACAACGGCATGGATTTCACTTCTGGCACGCTGTCCTACGCACACGGATTCGATGCGACGTCGCATACGGTCGCATCGGCGACGACCATCACGGTCCAACCGTTTCACTGCTACGTGGTGGTGACCGGAACGAGCAATATCGGCGGCATCACCGCGACCTTCGCCGGGCATCAGCTGACACTGAAGTTCAACGACGTCCTTACCGTCATCGATAACAGTCAGAACCTCAGGTTGGCATCCAATTTCACCGTCGCGGCCAATTCTACGTTGACGCTGGTGTGCGACGGCGCGGAATGGCAGGAGGTTTCGCGCTCGAACAATTGACGATGCGGCCTACATGGCAGTTAGAATGCTGCGCAGTGTCAATGCAAACTCCGATCATTTCTGAGCTACTTATACGGAGGTGAATCGGGGGGCTGTTCGGCCTGCGATTGCGCTGCGTTTCTGAGGCTCCGTGCAGGGAGCTCAGAAAGATGTGAGGGTTTCCTTTCCGCCGAGGCGTCCGTGCCTCACGCCACAATGTCTGGCTCAATGCAGTTGACCGCTTTTTCTCGGGTGGCATGACCCTCACCATTGGGTCTTCGCCTGCACATAGCCTCTCTCGGCGCGCGGCGTCCCCCAGCGCACTATCGCCATGCCTTTCGTCACTGGCCCCGCGAGCCGCCGAGCGCGCACTGTCGCGATGACACATCCCGTGCCGCCCTCGCTCATCCCAGGTGCCCCATGACCCACGCCGATCCGCATGCCACCCGCCTGCAGCGCGCCGCGCGCTGGACCCGCAAGGAGCTGGTGCCGATGGTGGTGATGCTGTTGCTGCTCACCGCCGCGCGGTCGTCCTTCGCCAATCACTATGTGGTGCCCTCCGGCTCGATGCAGCCAACCCTGCAGCCCGGCGATCGCGTTGCCGTGGACATGAGCGCTTACGGGCTGCGCTTGCCGTTCACCGAATACCGCGTGTTCGAACGCGGCCGGCCGCAGCGCGGCGATGTGGCGGTGTTCGACTCGCCGCACGACGGCACCCGCCTGATCAAGCGCGTGGTGGCGGTGGCGGGCGATCGCGTCGACGTGCGCGACGGCCATCTCGCCATCAATGGCCAGCCGCTGCAGGTGGGCGCGGCGGGCGATGCCGAGCGCTTCGGTGCGCGCATCGCGCGGCTGGATATGGACGCGGGTGGCGGCCCGGATCTGCACGACGTGCGGGTGCCGCCCGGCAAACTGCTGGTCATGGGCGATCATCGCGGCGACAGTTTCGATGGCCGCTATTTCGGCTTCGTCGATGCCGACAGCGTCTACGGCAAGGCGCTGGCGGTGTTCTATCGCCGCAGCGAGGGATTCGAGTGGGCGCGGCTGTAAGGCACCGCGCGCAATGACGCGACCTGATCCGTAGGAACGGTTTCAGCCGCGACAGGCGTTACCGGGAGTGCCCGTCACGACTGAAGCCGCTCCTGCGGAGGCAACCTGCTGGTGCCGCGGTGCCGTCAGAAGCCCTCGCACCACACCGCCAGCTCGTAGCCGTCGCGGTCGGCGAAGTGGAAGCGGCGTCCGCCTGGGAAGTCGAACAGCGGGCGCACGATGCGGCCGCCGGCGGCTTCGATGCGCGCCTGGGTGGCGGCCAGGTCGTTGGAGTACAGCACCACCAGGGCGCCGCCGGGTTGCGGCGTGCCGTGGAAGAAGCCGCCGCTCAGGCGGCCGTCGCGGAATTCACAGTAGTCCGGGCCGTAGTCCTGGAAGGTCCAGTCGAAGGCCTGGCCGTAGAAGGCCTTTGCCGCGGCGATCGAGGCGACGGCGAATTCCAGATAGTCGATGCGGTGATGCTGCTCGGCGCGGGACATGAACGGTTCCTTTGGACGGGGCGCCAGTATCGACCACGGTGCGGCTGCCGACTTGGCGAAAACGGCCAGCTCAGCGCGCGTGCCGCTGCACCAGGTCGCGCGGGCGCAGGCCGGTCAGTTGCCGGCTGTCGCGCACCAGGTGCGGGGCGTCGCCGTAGCCGGCCTCGAGGGCGGCCGCGGTCAGGCTGGGATGCTGGCGGACCAGGCCCAGGAAGCGTTGCAGGCGCAGGATGCGCTCCAGGGTCTTGGCGCCGTAGCCGAACGCGTCGTGGCTGCGTCGCCGCAAGGTGCGTTCGCTGACGCCCAGTGCATGGGTCAGCGAGTCCAGCCGCGGCATTGCGTCGCCGGCGAGTTGTGCGAACAGCCAGGCCATCGCGGAGTCGCGATGCAGCGGCCGGCTCGCGCACAGCGTGTGCAAAGCCGTCAGCGGATCGGCGGTGTCTTCCATCCGTGCCTGCCAGTCGCGGCCGCGGACGCCCCACAGCGCCTCCAGCGGCACACGCTGGTCTGCAATGGCGTGTAGCGGCACGCCGAGCAGGCTGGCGCCGGCACCGGCGGCCAGGCGCACGCCGGTGAGCACGCTGCCTGGCGCCAATCTGGCATCGGTGGCGCGGCGGTCCGGCCCGGCGACGAACAGGGCGCGGCCGTCCCAGATCAGGTCGACGCAGCCATCCGGCAGCACCTGCGTCGCGGCGGTCTCGGCTTCGCCCTGGCGGAATCGCCAACTGCAGCGCAGGCGGTCGCGCAGCGCCGGTGGGGCGTCGGCTTCGGCGTAGCGGGAGGGCAGGGACACGGGCGGTCGGTGTGCAGCGGGCGTGCCGCCACGGTAGCAGAGCCCAAGCGCGCCGCTGACGCGCGGCCGTGCGCGGCTACCGCTCCGACGGCCCGCTCTCGTCGTAGCCGCGCGGGGTGAACAGGTCCGGCTGGATCAGCTCGATGAAGGCGCGTGCCTGCGGCGACAGGTACTTGCCCTTGCGCACCACCACGCCGTAGCTGCGCGCCGGGAAGTAGTCGCCCAGGGCGCGGGTGGCCAGGCGCGCGCGGTCGGCGTCGGTGAGGCAGATCGAACTGACGATGGACACGCCCATGCCCATCGCCACGTACTGCTTGATCACTTCCCAGCCGCCGACCTCCAGCGCCACGGTGTAGGGCACGCGCGCCTGCTGGAACACCAGGTCGACCAGGCGGTAGGTGACCTGGCGCCGCGGCGGCAGGATCAGCGGGTACGGCGACAGGTCCTCCAGGGTCAGCTTCGGCTTGCGGGCCAGCGGATGGTCGTGCGGGGCGATCAGCAATTGCTCGAAGCGGTACACCGGGGCGTAGCTGAGGTCGGCCGGCACGTCGAGCATGGAGCCGACCGCCAGGTCCACCGCGTCCTCGCGCAGCAGGTCGGTGCCGTCGGCGCTGATCGCGTTGTGCAGGGTCAGCCGCACCTGCGGGTGGCGGGCGCGGAAGGCCTCCACGATCTTCGGCAGCAGATAGAGGATGGTGGAACTGTTGGCGGCGACGTTGAGTTCGCCGGCGTCCAGCCCGCGCGCCTTCTCGCGGAAATCCGCCTCCAGCCGGTCCAGGCTCTCCACCAGCGGCTGCGCCATCTCGTACAGCAACTGGCCCTCGCGGCTGGGCACCAGGCGCCGGCCGCTGCGCTCGAACAGCACCACGCCCAGTTCGCGTTCCAGCGCCTGCAACTGCAGGGTCACCGCCGGCTGGCTGACGAACAAGGCCTCCGCGGCCCGCGACACCGCCCCCAGGCGCACCGTCTGGCAGAACGCGCGCAGCGGCTTGAGCCGGTCGGATTTGTAGGGAAATCGCGGGGTTGCGGCGTTACCCGTAGCCATGACGTGATGGATATAAGGCTTACTTATATAAAGCATTGACAAAACTGCTTTGTCAAATACATGCGTCGGCAGCACGGTGGAGCCCCGGAAACATCAAGGAATCCCCACATGTCCGCCCCCGCTTTCGCCACCGCTCCCGACCCGTCCATGCGCTCCACGCCGGGCATCGCCCTGACCGCCTCGCTGGCCGGTCAGGACGCTTTGCTGCCGCCGCCGCTGCTGGCCCTGCTGGTGTCGCTGCACCGGGCGATCGAGCCGGAGCGGCAGGCGCGGCTGGCCGCGCGGCGCGAGCGCCAGGCGTTCTTCGACGCCGGCGGCCTGCCGGACTTCCGCGACGACACCCGCGCGATCCGCGAGGGCGACTGGCAGGTGGCGCCGCTGCCCGAGGCGCTGCAGGACCGCCGGGTCGAGATCACCGGCCCGACCGATCCGAAGATGGTCATCAACGCGCTGAACTCCGGCGCCAAGGTGTACATGGCGGACTTCGAGGATTCGACCGCGCCGACCTGGCGCAACCTGGTCGCCGGCCAGCGCGCGCTGGCCGAGGCGGTGGCCGGGACCCTGACCTTCACCGCGCCGGCCGCGCGCGACGGCAGCCCGGGCAAGCGCTATACGTTGCGGCCCTACGAGGAGCAGGCGGTGCTGATCGTGCGCCCGCGCGGCTGGCACCTGGACGAGAAGCACGTGCTGGTCGATGGCCAGCCGCTGGCCGGCGGCCTGTTCGATGCGGCGCTGTTCGCCTTCCACAACGGCCGCGCGCTGCAGGCCAAGGACCGCGGTCCGTACCTGTACCTGCCCAAGCTGCAGTCGATGGAGGAAGCGGCACTGTGGGAGACCGCGCTGGCCCACATCGAGGATATGCTCGGCCTGCCGCAGGGCCAGATCAAGGTCACCGTGCTGATCGAGACGCTGCCGGCAGTGTTCGAGATGGACGAGATCCTGCATGCGCTGCGCGGGCGCATCGTCGGCCTGAACTGCGGCCGCTGGGACTACATCTTTTCCTACCTGAAGACCTTCCGCCGGCATCCGGACCGGGTGCTGCCCGAACGCGGCCAGGTGACCATGACCCAGCCTTTCCTGAAGGCCTATTCGGAACTGCTGATCCGCACCTGCCACCGCCGCGGCGCGCATGCGATGGGCGGCATGGCCGCGCAGATCCCGATCGGCCACGACGAGGCGGCCAACGAGCAGGCGATGGCGCGGGTGCGCGCGGACAAGCTGCGCGAGGTCACCGCCGGCCACGACGGCACCTGGGTGGCGCACCCGGCGCTGATCCCGATCGCCCGCGCCGTGTTCGACGAACACATGCGCACGCCGAACCAGCACGCGGTGCGCCGCGATGACGTGCAGGCCGACCGCGACACGCTGATCGCCCCGTCCACCGGCACCGTCACCCGCGCCGGCTTCGAGGGCAACATCGAAGTGTGCGTGCGCTACCTGGCGGCGTGGCTGGACGGCAACGGCTGCGTGCCGATCCACCACCTGATGGAAGACGCCGCCACCGCCGAGATCAGCCGCAGCCAGCTGTGGCAGTGGCTGCACGTGGGCGGCCTGCACCTGGACGACGGCACCGCCATCGACTTCGCCCTGTTCGACGCCTGCCTGCGGCAGTTGCCGGCACGGCTGGGCGAGCGCGCGCTGCTGCCGGGCGGGGCGCGCGTGGACGAGGCCATCGCGCTGCTGGATCGGCTGACGCGCGACGAGGAGTTGGCCGACTTCCTCACCTTGCCGGCCTATCAGTTGATTGATTGAAGCCGGGAGTGGGGAGTCGGGAATGGGGAATCGTGAGAGCGATGTCCCTGCGTCTGATCCCTGCCGAGCCTTCCAAGCTCGTTATCCGGCACACCCCCACCGTTTCATCGCTGCATCCATTTTTTCGAGGAGAACGCCAGATGAGCACCACGCTGCAGACCGCCGAACAGATCCAGCGCGACTGGGACACCGATCCGCGCTGGGCCGGGATCACCCGCAACTACACCGCCGCCGACGTGGTGCGCCTGCGCGGCACGGTGCACGTGGAGCATTCGCTGGCCCGGCTCGGTGCCGAGAAGCTGTGGAAGTACCTGCACGAAAAGGATTTCGTCAACGCGCTGGGCGCGCTGACCGGCAACCAGGCGATGCAGCAGGTCAAGGCCGGGCTCAACGCCATCTACCTGTCCGGCTGGCAGGTCGCCGCCGACGCCAACCTGGCCGGGCAGATGTACCCGGACCAGTCGCTGTACCCGGCCGACTCGGTGCCGGCGGTGGTCAAGCGCATCAACAACACCCTGCTGCGCGCCGACCAGTTGCACCACGCCGAGGGCAAGGACGAGATCGACTTCCTGCAGCCGATCGTGGCCGATGCCGAGGCCGGCTTCGGCGGCGTGCTCAATG
Organism: Xanthomonas sp. LMG 12461; assembly: GCF_009192935.1. Classification (NCBI taxonomy): domain Bacteria; kingdom Pseudomonadati; phylum Pseudomonadota; class Gammaproteobacteria; order Lysobacterales; family Lysobacteraceae; genus Xanthomonas; species Xanthomonas sp. LMG 12461. Next base: position 43,421 of record NZ_NQYT01000027.1, on the reverse strand, counting down.
CCTTCGAACTGATGAAGGCGATGATCGAGGCCGGCGCGGCCGGCGTGCACTTCGAGGACCAGTTGGCCTCGGTGAAGAAGTGCGGACACATGGGCGGCAAGGTGCTGGTGCCGACCCGCGAGGCGATCGAGAAGTTGAACGCCGCGCGCCTGGCCGCCGACGTGATGGGCGTGCCGACCCTGCTGGTGGCGCGTACCGACGCCGAGGCCGCCGACCTGGTGACCAGCGACATCGACCCCAACGATCGCCCGTTCACCACCGGCGAGCGCACGGTCGAGGGCTTCTTCCGCACCCACAAGGGCCTGGACCAGGCGATCAGCCGCGGCCTGGCGTACGCGCCCTACGCCGACCTGATCTGGTGCGAGACCGGCAAGCCGGACCTGGAGTTCGCGCGCAAGTTCGCCGAGGCCATCCACGCCAAGTTCCCCGGCAAGCTGCTGGCCTACAACTGCTCGCCCAGCTTCAACTGGAAGAAGAACCTGGACGACGCCACCATCGCCAAGTTCCAGCGCGAGATCGCCAGCTACGGCTACAAGTTCCAGTTCATCACCCTGGCCGGCTTCCATGCGCTGAACTACTCGATGTTCAACCTGGCGCATGGCTACGCGCGCCGGCAGATGAGCGCCTTCGTCGAACTGCAGGAGGCCGAGTTCGCCGCCGCCGACCGCGGCTTCACCGCGGTCAAGCACCAGCGCGAGGTCGGCACTGGCTACTTCGATGCGGTGACCCAGGCAATCCAGCAGGGTCAGTCCTCGACCACCGCGCTGAAGGGCTCGACCGAGGAAGAGCAGTTCCATGGCGAGAAAGCGGCCTGACCTGCAGCCAGGCGCGCCGATCGATCGCCCCTCCCTGGCAGGAGGTGGGAAGCCCGGGTTCGCCCGGGCTTTTTTTCATGCGCTGCCGTCGGCGGAACGGCGCTGTCTACCGCGTGCGACAGATCGCCGCAGCGGCGGCTGCGACGTCTCTCGCGGGAGCGAGATTGCCTGTGAAACGTATCGTGAGGGCGGCGTGTAGGTGCTATGCTCCGCGGACAGGGCCAGCGACGTCACATTAGGGGGCCGGATGAGCTGCGACAGCGCCGCATCCACCGCACGCGGCACAATTTCCAACGCTGCGGTCGCTCCGAAGCCGAACGAGCTGGCGGTGCTGACCGCCGCAGAATTGCGTCTGTTTTCCGAGTTCGGTCGCGCCCGGACGGTGCGCGCCGGCGACGTGCTGTTCCGCCGCGGCGACGGCGGCAGCGCGATGTTCGTGATCACCAGCGGCGTGATCGATCTGGATTTCGGCGAGGACCTGGTGGTCAAGCATCTGGGCCATGGCGAGTTCTTCGGCGAGCTGGGCCTGCTGATCGGCAACCACATGCGCAGCGCCGACGCGCTCGCCGCCAGCGACGGCGCCCTGGTGGAACTGGACCACGACGACTTCCAGCGCCTGGTCGAGCGCGACCCGGGCGTGGTCGCCTACTTCCTGCGCCGCACGATCATGCGCGTGGTGATGAACGAGCAGACCCTGATCCGTCAGCTGCGTCGGCGCAACCGCGACCTGGAAGCGGCGCTGGACAACCTCTACGCCACCACCCACCAGCTCAGCCAGACCGAGGAGCTGGTGCGGACCGACGAACTGACCGGTCTGCACAACCGCCGCGGACTGATCCTGCGTCTGCAGGAGTGTCGCCGCGATGGCCGCTCGCCCGGCCCGGGCCTGCTGCTGATCGACTGCGACCGCTTCAAGCACATCAACGATGCCCACGGCCACCTGGTTGGCGATCGTGTGCTGCAGAACGTCGCCAACATCCTGCGCTCGGTGGCCGGGCCGGACGACACGGCGTGCCGCCTGGGCGGCGACGAGTTCTGCCTGCTGGTGGCCGCCGGCACGGTCGAGGACCTGCGCCGCATCGGCGAGTTCGTGCTCGCCACCGTGCAGAACCTGCTGGGCGTGCCGCACCCGGCGCCGCACATCTGCCCGGTCAGCATCGGCATCAGCCGCGTCGATCCGCATTCGGACTGGAACGACTGGTACGCCAACGCCGACGCGGCGCTGTACGAAGCCAAGCGCCAGGGCGGCAACCGGCTGTACTGGCACGACCTCGCCTCCGCCCCCTGCTGAGCTACCGCGTCCCCGCCGAGCCGCCGCCATGACCGATGATGCCACCGCACCGCAGCCCGAGGTCCCGCAGCTTCGTACCCTGCTGCTGACCGACCTGTGCGATTCGGTTGCGCTGGTGGAAAAGCTCGGCGACGCCAATGCGGCCGACCTGTTCAAGCGGCACGACTCGCTGGTGCTGGAGTTGCAGCAGCGTTGGCGCGGCCGCCTGATCGACCGCTCCGATGGCCTGCTGCTGCTGTTCGAACGGCCGATCGACGGCCTTGGGTTCGCCCTGGACTACAGCCGCGGCCTGCGCGACCTGGGCGCGCAGCGCAAGCTCGACCTGAAGGTGCGCGCCGGCCTGCACGTGGGCGAAGTGCTGACCTGGCGCAACAGCGATGCGGCCGTGCAGGTGGGCGCCAAGCCACTGGAAGTGGAAGGCCTGGCCAAGCCGACCGCGGCGCGGCTGATGACCCTGGCCCGGCCCGGGCAGATCCTGCTCTCGGCGGTGGCCGAGTCGCTGACCCACCGCGCCGCGCGCGAGCTGGGCGAACGCGGCGAGCGCCTGCTGTGGAAATCGCACGGCCGCTGGCGCTTCAAGGGCGTGCCGACCCCGCTGGAGATCTACGAAGTCGGCGAGATCGGCCACACCCCGCTGCGCGCGCCCAAGCCCACGCCCAAGGCCTGGCGCGACATCCCGCTGTGGCGGCGGCCGGCGGCGCTGGCGGCGGAAGCGGCGCTGATCGCCGCGTTCGCCGTCGGCGCCTGGTTCGTCACCCGCCCGCAGCCGGCCATCGCCTTCGCCGAACGCGACTGGGTGGTGGTGGGGGATTTGCGGAATCTGACCGGCGACCAAGTGCTCGACGAATCGTTGGATCAGGCATTCCGGATCAGCCTTGAACAGTCGCGTTATGTGAATCTGCTGAGCGATCTAAAGGTGCGGGATACCTTGGCGAGGATGAAGCGTCATCCCAACAGCCGCGTGGATCGGGCACTCGCGTCGGAAATCGCATTGCGCGACGGCGCACGTGCCGTGATATTGCCGACCGTCGCTGAAGTAGGTGGGCGCATCCAGGTCACTGCCGAACTGATTGATCCGGTGACGCAGGCGACGGTTTATACCGAATCCAGGACCGGGCGTGGTCTGGATTCGGTATTGGCGTCGGTAGACGCAGTTAGTGGGCAGCTACGGCGCGAACTCGGGGAGGCCATGCAGTCGGTGGAGCAGGCATCCAAGCCGCTCCCCCAGGTCACCACGTCCAACCTCGACGCACTGCGCGCCTATGCGCTCGGCGTGGAAGCCACTGCTGCTGGAAAATGGAAACAGGCCGAGCAGAGTTTCCGGGCCGCGACCGACCTGGATCCACAGTTCTCCCTGGCGTATCTCGGGATTGCCCGAGTGCTTGCGGCGACATCTGATAGGGCGGCAGCGTTGCCTTATCTAGCGCGCGCGACGCAGTTCTCAGACCGGCTGCCTGCGCGGGATCGCCTGTACCTCAGCGCATGGACGGACGAATTGAAGGACAGCCCTGCGGCGCTCAGCGGATGGCAACAGCTATCACGCCTGTATCCCGACAATTTTTCTGGGCACGGGAATGCGTTCTGGCATTTGTTCCAGGCCAATCGCTTCGATGAGGCGTTGTCGCATGCAGTTGCTGCAGACACGCAACAGGATCCGTATCAATCGATAGCGATCGACGATATTGGTCGCGTCTATCTCGTAAAAGGGCAGTTGCGACGGGCCAAGGCCCAGTTCACGGAGTTCGCATTGAAGGGCAAGAGCGGTCCTGCGCGCAGGCTGGCGAATGTGCTTGCGCTCCAGGGCAACTATCCTGAAGCGGAAGCGCAGCTTCGTTCGATTCCCCCTAGCGGCTATCCGGATGACGATCTTGTGCCTCACTTGGACCTGATCACGACCAAGGTGGATCGGGGAGACTGGGCTGCGGTCACCACGCAGGTGCGCGAGGCGATTGAAGCCAGCGGTTCCGCCAACGACTTCACCCGAGCACAGTTCGGATTCGTGGACCTATCGATCCAAGCCATGACGCAGCAGGCAGCCGACGTGTTGCCGCGGTTGAGACAATGGCAAGACGGTCAGTTGCAACGATTGGGTCGGGCCGCTCCTGGTCAACCTTATGCCGCTGATCGTGCTGCCCTGATCCTTGCTGTCGCCCACCTGGCGCAGCGTTTGGGAGATGACAGCCTGTCATCGCGTGCATTGAAGGCAACTGCGCCATGGACTGAAGCGACCGCGGACCCTGTACTCGTCAAGTTGACGAGGATCGTGCAAGCAGGTCGTTATCGCCTCGGCGGCGACTACGCGAGGGCGCTGGAGCTATTGGCTCCGCGCGACGATGACCTGTTGCAGGGGCGAGTGGCCTTGTACCTCACCTTGCAGGCAGCGGGCGATTACCGTCAGGCACTTGAACAGGCTGAGTGGATCGGCAGCCATCGTGGACTCGCCTACGGAGAGGCATCGGCCGCGCAGTCATTGCAAAGCTTGAATGTCGCCGATACGCGAATGGCTGAGCGGTGGGCTGCCGAAACCCTGTCGCGTCTGGACAGGGTTCCGGATGCAACGCGGAGGATGCAGGCGCTGCGGGCCGCGTGGCCGAGCGTCGCCATGCCGCCTTACTTGAGAGAAACGCTCGAAGCGACCTTGCCTGCTTCGAAGCAGAAGATGACGTGGTGATTGCCATCCACGGTCAGATGGCTGACCAGCTCCGCTCGCGCCTGTGCGATTTCTTCCTTCGAGGCCAGTTGCTGCGAGGTCATGCAATAGAACGGAGCGCCTTGCTTGGGCGGGCTCGCATCATTGGCCAGTGCTTGGGCCGCCGGGGCGTAGCCCAGGCTGGCAAGCGCCGCAGCGGGATTCTCCTGGAATGTGGTACGGAAGGCGTCGTCCGTGCTCAGCAGTTCGAGCAGGCGGTCGGCGATATCGGCGGGCAACGGATCATGGTTGGCGGCATTCATGGCAGGATTGGTCTCCAAAGAGCGGTGGGATGGGGGCCACAAAAGGGACTGCGGCAACTCTCTATCGGCATCATCGCCGCCTAATTGAACGGATTTCCGGATATGCGTGTACGCCGCTGCTTTCATCTGTTTCTGGAGCCGCGCGACGTTGGCCGGTTCGATCTGGCCTCCTTGCTCGCAGGGGGCAACGGTCTACGGCGAGAGAGGCGCTGGATCGCCTTGGCTCCCCATCTTGAAGTCGAGTTGGAGGTCGAGGCCAGCGAGCGGGAGTTGCTGGGCTCGCTGTGTGCAGTCGAATGGACCGAGGCAAGCACCTTGCCCGAGGAGGCGATCCGACTGATCGAGATCGGTCTCCTGGTTCGCGAGGATGACATCGCTCAGGATGGCTTTGCCGGTCGCGATGCCGCCATGCGCGCCACGTACTGGTGGGGCCCCGCAGCCTTGTCCCACAGATTCGGTCGCTGGCAGGGAAGCGACAGTGTGGCGTCGATGGAAGCCAACGGGCTGACGACGGCGGCCGGTCTGTGTGAAAAGCTCGGCCCGCCGCCTTCCGAAGTGGATTCGCGCTGTGCGCCCGAAGTGCGCTTGCCTTTGCCTCGCCAGGCGGAAGACGCGTTCGACGCCTTACTTGCCCGCCGTGCGACTTGCCGAAATTTCGACACGGCGCGGCCACTGCCACTAGCGGAGTTTTCGCAGTTGCTGCAGCGAGTCTTCGGCGCGCGTGCCAGGATCGAGGCGAACGACATGGCGGCCTTCCTGAAGAAGAATGCGCCCTCTGCTGGCGGTCTACATGCTACCGAGTGCTATTTGCTGATCCAACGGGTGGATGGGCTCGCGCCTGGCGTGTATCACTACAACCCGGTTGAGCATGCACTTGAGCCGCTGCCTCCACCAGAAATGGCGCTTGGTGAATTGGCACGTACCGCGGTTGCCGGCCAGTACTGGTTTGCGGACGCGCCGGTACTAGTGGTGATGGTGCCGCGCTATGCTCGGATATTCTGGAAATACCGCCATCACCCGAAGGCATACCGTGCTCTGTTGCTTGACATCGGGCATCTATCGCAGTTGTTGTATCTATGCGCCACTCAGGCCAAATGGGGTGCCTTTGTCACGTCGGCAATCAACGAGGTGGACATCGAGCAAGCATTTGGTCTGGATGGCCTGCATGAAAGCCCTTTGGCAGTGTGTGGCTTTGGTTGGCGTGCGCAGATGCTTGCCACTGCCGAGTTTGATCCGGGCGGTGATGTCTGGCAGGCGGATGTCTCATAGCGCTGACCTCTCCCACTGCTCCAGCAACGGCCCCTCCGCCCCAAACAGCGGATCGATGCACGGAACCGGCGCCTGCGCGATCCGTTGCAGCATCGCGGCGTCGGGCGCCTGACGGCAGATGTCCCAGTCCTGGCCGTCCGGATAGGCGCCGACGACCATGAAGTCGGCGCTGGCCGACAGCCGGCAATGGCCGGTGCCGGCCGGCAGCAGCAGTGCGTCGCCGGCCGCGAGCGTGACCTCGATACCGCCCGGGCCGCCGAGCAGCACACGGGCGTTGCCGCGGGCGACGCCCAGCACCTCGTGCGCGGTGGAGTGGTAGTGGTGGTAGTCGTAGATGCCGTCGCGCCATTGCGGCGGCCAGCCGTGCGCGGCGAAGCGGCGTTCGAAGCCGTCGGCGTCGAGGGTGCCGACGCACTGCCGGTAGTGCAGCACTGGCAGGAACGGGTGGTTGGGCACCCAGTCGTGTGGCGGCAGTTGCCAGTGGTCCAGTGACATCGGCGGATCTCCTGCATGGCCGTTAGCAGTTCGATGCTAATCGGCCGATGTCGTCGCCATGTCGGCACGCGGGACGGCGTGCGGCGTGACCGCGCGCTGCGCCGTGCCGCCACGATCGTCCCGGCCGGGCCTCAATGCAGTGAAACGCTTTCCACATCGTCGCGCTGGTGCCTGCCCAGCCGCCCGACCATCGCCGCACTGTCCGGGTTCAGTCCCAGCACCTGGACCTGCGCGCCGTGGCGGCGGAATTTCATCACCACCTGATCCAGCGCGCCGATGGCGCTGATGTCCCAGACGTGCGCGTCGCTCAGGTCCAGGGTGACCCGTGCCGGCGCGTGGGCGAAGTCGAAGGCAACGGCGAAGCCGCCGGCCGAGGCGAAGAACAGTTGGCCGCGGATGCGGTAGGTGTGGCCGCCATCGGCGTCCTCGCTGCGCGCGATGTGCAGCATGCGCCCGACCTTGCGCGCGAAGAACAGCGCCGACAGCAACACGCCGGTGAGCACGCCGCGCGCCAGGTCGTGGGTGGCCACGGTCACCGCGACGGTACCGAGCATCACCACACTGGAGCTGGTCGGGTGGGTGCGCAACTGCGCCAGCGAGCGCCAGCTGAAGGTGCCCACCGAGACCATGATCATCACCGCCACCAGTGCGGCCATCGGGATCTGCCGCACCCAGGCGCCGGCGAACACCACCAGCAGCAACAGCACGCTGCCGGCGACCAGCGCGGACAGCCGGCCGCGCCCGCCGGACTTCACGTTGATCACCGATTGCCCGATCATCGCGCAGCCGGCCATGCCGCCGAACAGGCCGCTGACGATGTTGGCCACGCCCTGGCCCACGCATTCGCGGTTCTTGTCGCTGGGCGTGTCGGTCATGTCGTCGACGATCTGTGCGGTCATCATCGACTCGAGCAGGCCGACCACGGCCATCGTCGCCGCGACCGGGAACACGATCCGCAGCGTTTCCAGCGTCCACGGCACGGCCGGCAGCAGCAGGCTGGGGAGGCGATCGGGCAGTTGTCCCTTGTCGCCGACGGTGGGCACGTGGATGCCGAAGTACAGTGCCAGCCCGGTCAGCAGCACGATCGCCACCAACGGCGGCGGCACGGCCAGGCCGCGCGTCCAGCGGTGCCCGAACAGCAGCGCCGCGGCGCCACCCACGGCGACCGGCAGCAGCATCCACGGCGCCATGCTGCCTGCGGTCAAGGCGGCGCCCAGCACCAGCAACCACAGGCCGATGCCGGGAAAGCTGCGCTGCGACAGCCAAGGCAGGCCGTAGATCAGCAGCAGACCCAGCGCGACCAGCGGGTAGACCGGGACGGGCACGCCGATCAGTTCGGGCAGTTGTGCCATGAAGATCAGGATCGCCAGCGCATTGACGAAGCCGGTGATCACCGAGCGCGAGACGAAGCGCATCAGCGCGCCGAGCTTGAACAGCCCGGCCAGGATCTGCAGCACGCCGGTCAGCAGCGTGGCCGCGAGTAGATAGGGCACGCCGTGCTCTTTGACCAGGCCGATCATCAGCAGCGCCATTGCGCCGGTGGCGGCGGAGATCATGCCGGGGCGCCCGCCGGCGAAGGCGATGGTCACGCAGATGCAGAAGGCGGCATAGAGGCCGATTTTGGGATCGACGCCAGCGATGATCGAGAACGCGATCGCCTCGGGAATCAGCGCCAATGCCACGACCAGGCCGGCGAGCACGTCGCCACGGAGATTGCCGCACCAGGACTGGCGCAGGGAAGAGGAAAATTTCAAGGTAAACGCTCCCGACACCGCCCTGTCGCAGGGCAGCGCTCGCTGTATGCAATGGAAAACCAACAACTTGCGGCCTGCCGTCGAGGCGGGCCGATGCAAGCTGCGGGTGTCAGGGTGGCGTCATGGGAAGCGCGTAGTGAGAGAGCGGCGCGAGCAGGCGCGCGGCCAGTATACGCGATGGCTGCCGCCGCGCCCGCTGTGACCGCCTGTACGCTGCCGCCGCCGCACGACTCACGTTGCGCTCACTTTCGCCGCGCAGAATGTGCGGATCGCAATGCCGTATCGTGGAGTCGGCCATGCAGGATCTTCGCATCGATCATGTGGATGGCGCCTTGTCCGCCCTCGACCAGGCCGACCCGCAGTACAAGGCCGCGCTGTGGCAATGGGCGTGCCTGGAAATGCTGCACGAGACGCTCACTGCCATGCACCAGCTCTCGCACCGCGCCGGCGTGGCCGAACTGGTCGCCGACGCCTGGCTGGCCCCGGTCGACGTCATCGCCCCGGAGCAGCCCTTCCTGGAGCGCGCCGCGCTGGCCGATCCGCGCGTGCAGGCCTTCGCACTGGCACTGAATGCGGCGGCATCGCGGCAGTCGCGCGCCGACTTGTGGCGCAGCGGCTATGCCAGCGCGGTGCAGGCCACCTTGCAGGGCATGCAGGCGCTGGCCGGCAAGCACCGGATCGATGCCCGCTTGCCCACCCACCATGCCACGGCGACGGCTGCGGCCTGAGCACGGTGTCGACCACAGCGTTCGTGCGCTGCTGCGCTGACGATCGACCGTGATGACGCTATTGCTCGCACTGGCTGTGTGCTCGCACTGAGTCGTCTTTACCGCAAGCGCGAAGCGCATCGCCTGCGCGACGATGCGGTTGACCGGACGCGGCCGGCCCTTGTTTTCGCGCGATGACACGCGCACCACATCGCGTTCACCCCCATGCGACAGCCCGCGCGACAGCCTTGCGCCATGCGTCACGACGACCGCCACTCTGCGGCCCCTCCTTCCGCGTCCGCGCCCCAGCATCGACGCGCGCGCGATGCCAGCGGCACGTCCGAAGCCGCTGCCTGGTGGCGGCAACTGCGCGGCAGCCGCTGGCTGCGCGTGGTTGCCGCGCTGCTGGCGCTGGCCGCGGCCGCCGTGTTGCTGCTGCAGTGGTACGCCCATGGCTGAGGCAGCGCGTCTTTCCGATCCGCACGGAGCGTTCCGCATGGCCCGATCCACCGTGCATGCCAATGTCCGCGCCTGCCAGGTGCGGGAGACCGTGTCCGGGGGCCACGAGGCAGCCACGCATGCCTGGGTGGTCGCCGAAGTGGGGCGGCTGATGCACCTGCCCGTGCACGACGAGCGCTGTGCCGCCGGTGCGGGTGCGTTCTGCGTGCCCGACGACACCCTGACCACCGCGCAGGCCGAGCAGATCGGCGTGCACGCGGCGGCCGATCTGCTGGGCGGCGTGGTGCCGTACGCCTTCGTCGCCACCAAGGCGATCAGCCATCCGCTGATCGAGATCGATGCGCAGTCACCCGACGGGTGGCAGCCCGACCTGGGCGCGGCGCTGGCGTCCGCCACGCTGCCGGGCTACGCCGCCTTCAGCGCTGCCGATGCCCGGCGCGCGTACGCGCGCTTGTGCGACGGCGGCCCGGTGCGGCTGAAGCTGCCGCATGGCGTCGGTGGGCTCGGGCAGGTGCTGCTCGGCGACGCGCAGGCGCTGGATGCGGCGCTGGCGACACTGCCCGCGCACGCGTTGCGCGAGCATGGGGTGGTGCTGGAACGGCACCTGCAGCAGCCGACCACCTTCAGCGTCGGCGAAACCCACTGCGCCGGCGTGACCATCGCCTACTGCGGCACGCAGTCGGTCACCCGCGACGGCAGCGGCCGCGAGGCGTACGGCGGCTCGGAACTGCAGGTGATCCGCGGCACCCTCGACACACTGCTGGAGCAGCCGTTGCCGCCGCGCCAGCGCACCGCGGTGCTGAAGGCACGCGACTACGACCGGCTGGTGGCTGCGGCCTATCCGGGCTTCTATGCGTCGCGCCGCAACTACGACGTGATCGAGGGGCTGCTTGCCGATGGCAGCATCGCCTGCGGCGTCCTCGAGCAATCCTGGCGCGTCGGCGGCGCCACGCCGGCGGAACTGGCCGCGGTCGCTGCGTTCCAGCAGTCGCCGGCGCTGCAACGCGTGGTCGCCGCCACCGTCGAGCGCTATGGCGCGCATCCGCCGCCGCCGGCCGGGGCGCAGGTGTACTACGTGGGCGAAGAGCCGCGCACCGGCCTGCTGACCAAGTACCGCTACATGCGCAGCGTGACCTGACCATGGAAGCCGAACTGTCCAGCATCGACATCCCGGTCGACGGCGCGGCGCTCAGCGGCACCTTGCTGACCCCGACCAGCCGCCTGCCCGGCGTGCTGTTCGTGCACGGCTGGGGCGGCAACCAGCATCACAACCTGGTGCGCGCGCGCGAGGCGGCGGGGCTGGGTTGCGTGTGCCTGACCTTCGACCTACGTGGCCACGAAGGCCTGGCCGCGATGCGCGAGACGGTGACGCGCGCGCAGAACCTGGACGACATCAAGGCCGCCTACGATCGCCTGGCGGCGTCGCCGCACGTGGATCCGGACGCGATCGCGGTCGTTGGGCTGAGCTACGGCGGCTACCTGGCCGCGTTGCTGACGCTGGAGCGGGCGGTGGAGTGGCTGGCCCTGCGCTCGCCGGCGCTATACAAGGACGCGCACTGGGATGGTCCGAAAGTCGCGCTGAACCGCGATCCCGATCTGATGCCCTACCGCAACCGCGTTGTGACGCCGGCGGACAACCGCGCCCTGGCGGCCTGCCAACGCTATCGCGGCGATGTGCTGCTGGTGGAGGCCGAACGCGACACCATCGTGCCGAGCCAGGTACTGCACAACTACGCGGCAGCGTTCTCCAACGCGCGCTCGCTGACCACGCGCATGATCGCCGGCGCCGATCACGCGCTGACCGAGAAGGCGCACCAGGCCGCCTATACGCGCCACCTGATCGACTGGCTGACCGACATGGTGATCGGGCGCCGCGTGGCCCTGGCCAGCCGCGTGGTCGAACAGCGCAAGCAGCGCCTCAAGCGCAGCGAGGGCGAGGCGGCGACGGCGCCCGGCAAGGGATCGAACGCGTTCCATGGGCGCCTGGAAGCGAAGGAGCACAGCGCCTCGCCACCCGCTTCGTCGCGTTGAGGCGCATGCGGTGCCGGAGGCGTGCAACAGCAACACGCGGCGCAAGCCGCGGTGTGCCGTGCGCGCGATGGGCTGCTATCCGGTTGTCGCCGCTGCGCCGGGAGACGGCGCCTCGGGGGCGCCTTCCATCGCGACCGAAGACGCAGCGTAGCAGCGGCGTGCGCCGCGACAGGCATTCTCGGTAACGCCCGTCGCGGCTGAAGCCGATCCTACGCGGGCAACGACGAGATGCCCCGCTGCGCGAGGCGCTCCTCAGTGACAACGCCCCGAATGCGCCAGGTGCTGCCAGGCATGCCGCACCAGCCAGCGCGCCTCGTCCCACGGCACCGACAGCATCGGCGCGCACTGGTGATAAGCGTCCTGCAGCACGCGGTACAGCTGCGCCTCGTTGGCGCGCGGGTAGGCCAGGTACACGTCATAGCCGATCTTCAGCAGCTGCGCGTAGTCGGCGAAGCCCTGGCGGCCGAGACGGCCCTCGGCATGGGCCTGCTGCCAGTACGCCATCTCGGCGTCCAGATCGATGCTGACGCGAGCGTGGGTCGGTTGGTCAAGCGCGGAGACGGTGTGCATCACATCACCCCGGTGTCGACGGAACCCCTGTGGGCTGGATGCTAACCCGGGACTGAACGTCCCCTGTGAGCATTGCGTTCACCGGGCGTGAAGACTCGCGGCGACGTGGCGGCGGATCCAAGGTCCTGGGATGGCTTGCTCCCTTCGCGAGTCCAAGCAATCCGTATCGCGGTTGCTGTCACCCCGCCCATGGGCGTGCCGCCATGCTCCCGCCACAGCGCCGCCCGCCATGCTGCACTGCAGCTTGCGCAGAAATAATGATGATCTATAACTATTATCAGACCTAAGTGATCCGCTCTCTCTCTCCCCCCTCTCCATGCAGGCCTATCCATGAGCAGCTACCAAGACCGCTGGCAGACCGTCCAGGTCGAGATCGACGCAGGCATCGCCTGGGTCACCCTGAACCGGCCGGACAAGCGCAACGCGATGAGTCCCACCCTCAATCGCGAAATGATCGACGTGCTGGAGACGCTGGAGCTGGACAGCAGCGCCGAGGTGCTGGTGCTGACCGGCGCCGGCGAATCCTGGTCGGCCGGCATGGATCTGAAGGAATACTTCCGCGAGACCGACGGCAAGGAAGAGATCGTGCAGGAGCGCATGCGCCGCGACTGCTCGCAGTGGCAGTGGCGCCTGCTGCGCTTCTACAGCAAGCCGACCATCGCCGCGGTCAACGGCTGGTGTTTCGGCGGCGCGTTCTCGCCGCTGGTCGCCTGCGACCTGGCCATCGCCGCGGACGAGGCGGTGTTCGGGCTGTCGGAGATCAACTGGGGCATTCCCCCGGGCAACTTGGTCAGCAAGGCCGTCGCCGACACCATGGGCCACCGCAACGCCATGCTCTACATCATGACCGGGCGCACCTTCACCGGCACCGAGGCGGCGCAGATGGGCCTGGTCAACGCCAGCGTGCCGCGCGCGCAGCTGCGTGAGGAAGTGACCAAGCTGGCGCAGGAACTGCAGCAGAAGAACCCGGTGGTGCTGCGCTTCGCCAAGCACGGCTTCAAGCGCTGCCGCGAGCTGACCTGGGAGCAGAACGAGGACTACCTGTACGCCAAGGTCGACCAGTCCAATCACCGCGATCCCGAGAAGGGCCGGCAACAGGGCCTGAAGCAATTCCTGGACGACAAAACCATCAAGCCCGGTCTGCAGACCTACAAGCGCTGACCCGTCGCGTCGCCTGCGGCCCCGCGGGGGCCGCGGCGGCGTTGCCGCACGCCGTGCCGTCTCTCTCCCCCGGATGGTTCCGATGAATGCCGCTGAGTCCGTTGCCACCGCCGCGCGCTACCGTCCTGTCGGACTGAGCCACGCGGATACCGAGGTCCACCGCGATGCCGGCGGCGTGCTGCGCCTGCGCGCGCGCGAACCGCTGGCGCCGCTGCCCAGGCACCTGCTGCAGCGCCTGCAGCACTGGGCGCTGCACGCCCCCGATGCCACCTTCGTGGCGCAGCGCGACGAAGCCGGGCAGTGGCGGCGCCTGAGCTACGCGCAGATGCTCGAGCGCACCCGCCGCATCGCCGCGCACCTGCTGGACATGGGCCTGTCGGCGCAACGGCCGCTGGCGATCCTGTCCGGCAACGATCTGGAACACCTGCAACTGGCGTTCGCGGCGATGTACGCCGGCATCCCGTACTGCCCGGTGTCGCCGGGCTATGCGTTGCTGTCGCGCGATTTCGCCAAGCTGCGGCATGTGGCCGAGGTGCTGCGTCCGGGCCTGCTGTTCGCCAGCGACGGCGCTGCGTTCGCCCCGGCGATCGCAGCGGTGTTCCCCACCGATGTCCCGGCGGTGTGCATGCGCGGTACCGTGGGCGATCGTGCCTGCCTGCGTTTCGAGGATCTGCTGGCGCCGCGTGCGCTGGACGCGGCCGATGCCGCCTTCGCCGCCTGCGGCCCGGACAGCATCGCCAAGTTCCTGTTCACCTCCGGCTCCACCCTGCTGCCCAAGGCAGTGATCACCACCCAGCGCATGCTGTGCGCGAACCAGCAGATGCTGCTGCAGACCTTCCCGGTGCTGGGGCAGACGCCGGTGCTGGTCGACTGGCTGCCGTGGAACCACACCTTCGGCGGCAGCCACAACATCGGCATCGCCCTGTACAACGGCGGCAGCTTCTACCTCGACGACGGCAAGCCGACCCCGGCGCTGTTCGAGCAGACCTTGCGCAACCTGCGCGAGATCGCGCCCACCGTGTACCTGAGCGTGCCGCGCGGCTGGGAACAACTGGCGCAGGCGCTAGAACAGGATGCGGCGCTGCGCGAGACGTTCCTGTCGCGCATGCGCATGTTCTTCTTCGCCGCCGCGGCGCTGTCGCAGGAAGTGTGGGACCGCCTGGAACGCATCGCCGAGGCGCACTGCGGCGAGCGCATCCGCATGCTCGCCGGTCTGGGCATGACCGAATGCGCGCCGTCGTGCACCTTTACCCACGGCACCAGCAATACGCCTGGCGACGTCGGCGTGCCGGCGCCGGGCTGCGAGGTCAAGCTGGTGCCGGTCGGCGACAAGCTGGAAGCGCGCTTCCGCGGGCCGCACGTGATGCCGGGTTACTGGAACGCGCCGCAGCAGACCGCCGAGGCCTTCGACGAGGAAGGCTTCTACCGCTCCGGCGACGCGCTCAAGCCGATCGATCCGCAGCATCCCGAGCGCGGCCTGCTGTTCGACGGGCGCCTGGCCGAGGACTTCAAGCTGTCTTCCGGCGTGTTCGTCAGCGTCGGCCCGTTGCGCACGCGGGTGCTGATGGAAGGCGCCGCGTACGTGCAGGACGTAGTGGTCACCGGCGCCGACCGCGACGCCATCGGCCTGCTGCTGTTCCCGCGGCTGGACGCGCTGCAGGCGCTGTCCGGGCTGCCGGCGCAGGCCGAGACGGCGCAGGTGTTGCAGGCGCCGCCGGTGCGCGCCTGGCTGCAGCGCCTGCTCGACACGCTCAACCGCAGCGCCACCGGCAGCGCCAGCCATGTCGCGCGCGCGGCGTGGCTGGAGCAGCCGCCGAACCTGGAGGCGGGCGAAATCACCGACAAGGGGTCGATCAACCAGCGCAACGTGCTGCGCGCGCGCGCGGCGTTGGTCGAGCAGTTGTATGCCGGCACCGCGCCGGGCGCGGTGGCGGCGCCGCCGTCATGACCGCACCACTCGGCCGCGCGACCGGATAGCGGACCGCGCTCCTTCGCATCACTGGCTTCGAGACTTGGGAGGGAATCGATGACTGTGCCTCATGCGCGCGCACGCCGTGCGCCCCGTAGCGTGTGCCTGGCAATGTTGTGCAGCGTCGGCTGCGCCCAGGCCGATGCCGAACCCAACGGCCCGCAGGGCAAGCTGCTGGCCGATCAGGAAGACTATTCGGCGCTGGCCGAGCGTCCGCGCCAGGGCTGGGAGAAGTGGAAGTACCTGCCGCTCGGCGACGGCTGGCTCAGCCTCGGCGGCGAGAGCCGCACGCTGTACGACTACCGCGAGCACGCCGGCTTCGGTCGCTTCGCCACCGATCCGCACGGCTATGCGCAGCAGCGCCTGCGCTTGTGGGCCGACTACCGGCCGTCGGCGTATGTGCGTCTGTTCGGCGAACTCGCCGACAGCCGCGTGGCTGGCCTGCAGACACGGCCCGTGCAGGCCACCGACCGCAACCCGCTGGACCTGGCGCAGGGGTTCGTCGAACTGTCCGACGGGCAGAAGGCGCCGGCCTGGCGCCTGCGCGCCGGCCGCCAGCAGATCGCCTACGCCTGGCAGCGCCTGCTCGACCCGCGCGATCCGGCCAACTCGCGCATGCCGTTCGATGCGGTGCGGCTGCTGACCCGGCAGCCGCGCTGGAGCGGCGGCCTGCTGTGGGGACGCCCGGTGCTGACCCGCACCGGCAGCTTCGACGACCGTGCCAACCGCGACCAGCGCCTGTGGGGCGCGCACGCCGAAGTGCCGCTGTCGCCCAGCCAGCCGAAGGCGGCGCTGCTGGAGACGCTGTACCTGGACACCGTGCAGGACGGGCGCCGCTATGGCGGCGTGGTCGGCGAGGAGCGTCGGCACACCTTGTCCACGCGCCTGAGCGGCGCCGTGCAGGGCTGGGACTACGATCTGGAACTGATCGGCCAGCGCGGCCATTTCGCCGGCCAGCGCGTGCGCGCCTGGCAGGGCACGCTGTTCGGCGGCTACACCTTCGCCACGACGACGTGGTCGCCGCGCCTGGGCTGGCGCATGGAGGTGTCTTCCGGCGACCGCGATCCGCGCGATGGCGAACTGAACACCTTCAATGGCCTGTACGCGCGCGCCTCGGTGTTCGACGGCAGCATGATCAGCAGCAACGTGCGCGCCATCGGCCCGGAACTGGTGCTGCGTCCCAGCGAGCGGCTGTGGATCGACATGTACGTGCTCAAGCTGCAGCGGCAGAGCCTGCACGACGGCGTGTACGCGGCCGGCTGGCGGGTGCTGCAGCCGGGCGACGCCAACGATGCGCGCGACATCGGCACGCGCTCGGTGCTGTGGGTGAAGTACCGCTTCAACGCCTTCGCCAGCCTGGACGTGTACGCCCACTACACCCAGGCCGGGCCGTTCCTGCGCGAGGGACCGGTGCGCGGCCGCGACTACTTCTACATCGCCCCCTTCCTGACCCTGCGCTTCTGAGCCGGAGCCTTTCCATGCGCGATCCGCTGCCATCGTCTGCGCCGTACCGCCCGCTGTATGCGTGGTACGTCACCATCGTGCTGTTGCTGGCCTACACGCTGTCCTTCGTCGACCGGCAGATCCTCGGATTGCTGGTGCAGCCGATCAAGCGCGACCTGCAGCTGTCCGACTCGGCCTTCAGCCTGGTCCACGGCTTCGCCTTCGCGGTGTTCTACACGCTGATCGGGGTGATGCTCGGCCGCGTCGCCGACCGCCGCAACCGCCGCAACCTGATCGTGCTCGGCGTGGTGGTATGGATCGCGGCGACCGCCGCCGGCGCCTACGTCACCAGCTTCTTCACCCTGTTCCTGGCGCGGGTGTTCGTCGGTGTCGGCGAGGCCTCGCTGTCGCCGGCGGCGTACTCGATGCTGGCCGACTACTTCCCGCCGGAAAAGCGCGCGCGGGCGATGAGCGTGTACACCTCCGGCGTCTACATCGGCTCGGCGGCGGCGTTCATCGTCGGTGGCCTGGTGATCGCGGCCACCAGCAAGGAGAGCACGGTGCTGCTGCCGCTGCTGGGCAGCTTCCGGCCCTGGCAGGCGGCCTTCATCCTGGTCGCGCTGCCCGGCCTGGCGGTGATCGCGCTGATGGCCACGGTGCGCGAGCCAGCGCGGCGCGAGCAGGCCGCCGCGGTGCCGAGCGTGCGCCCGGACCTGAGACACCTGCGCGACAACGCGCGGGTGTACGTGGCGCTGTTCCTGGCCAACGGCGTGATCGCGATGATCACCTTCGGCATCACCGCCTGGTTGCCGGCCACCTTCATCCGCCGCTGGCAGTGGACCCCGGGCGAGATCGGCCCGGCCTACGGCATCATCATCCTCACCTTCGGCATCGCCGGCATGCTGTTCAGCGGCTTTCTGGCCGACCGCCTGGCCGCACGCGGCAGCCGCGACGCGGCACTGAAGATCTCGCTGGTCGGCGCCGTGCTGCTGGTGATCAGCAGTGCGCTGTTCGCGGTGGCACCAGGGCCGTGGCCGGCGCTGGCGGCGATCGCGCTGACCACGTTCGTGCTGGGCATGCCGGTAGCACTGGCGCCGGCGATCCTGCAGGCGGTCACCCCCAATCGCCTGCGCGGCCAGGTCACCTCGATCTACCTGCTGCTGGTCAACCTGATCGGGCTGGGCCTGGGGCCGTACCTGGTGGCGCTGGGCACCGACCACGTACTCGCCGACGAGCGCCAGGTCGGGCTGTCGCTGGGCGTGGTGTGCATGGGTGCGGCGCTGCTCGGCGCGCTGTGCCTGTGGACCGCCGCCGCGCCGTACCGGGCGCTGCTGCGGCGCGTGGACGCGGCGTTGTGACCATGCGCGGCCATGCCCCTACAATGCAATGGCGACGGCACCGCCGGCCGGCGCCGACGGATGCGTGCGCAGCCGCCGTGACCTGGCCGCAGGACGCCCCATGCAGGAAGCGCAGTGAGTTCGAAACCGAGTCCCGAGATGTCCAACAGCGCGTTGCCCGCCGATCCGCACACGGCGGACAGCGTGGACCAGCGACGCCTGACCAGCCTGATCGGCTACCGCATCACCCGCACCGAACTGCAGGTGCGGCGGCTGTTCCAGGACTGCGTGCGCGCCTTCGAGCTGAAGCCGGTGGAGTATTCGCTGCTGGTGCTGGTGGACGCCAATCCCGGCATCAACCAGCGGCAGCTGGGCGAGGTGTTGAGCGTGTCGCCGCCGAACCTGGCGATCGTGGTCGCGCGCCTGGTCAAGCGCAAACTGCTGCGGCAGGTGCGCGGGCGCCAGGACCGGCGCATGCAGCATCTGCATCTGACCACCGCCGGCACGGCGCTGCTGGCGCAGGCCGAAGCCGAAGTGGTGCGCATGGAGCAGCAGCTCGGCACCGCGCTCGGCGCGACCTCGGCACGCGCGCTGCTGCAGGCGCTGGACCGGCTGGACGCGCTCGACCGCCTGTAGCGGCCCCCTGCGGCGCGGCTGGTTCTTGCCGTCCGCCCTTCTTTCTCGCTGATTCCCGACCCGCCTCCAGCGTCCCGCTGATGGCGTGCGTCGCCGCGTGGTCGCGCCCTGCGCGCGCTGCGTGTTCGCGTTCCTGTCCCCCCGCACCCCGCCGTTCCCCTTTCGCTTGGAGTGCCTGCCCGTGAAGCGTGTCCGCTACCGTGTCCCCTCGTCGCCGCGTGCCCGTGCGCGCCTGGCTCTGCTCGCCGTGCTGGCCATCGCCTGGGTCGCCCCGGCGGCCGCGCAATCGGTGCCGCAGAGCGCCACCCTGCCGACCGGCATCAATACCGGCGGCACCAGCTTCTTCGACGGTTTCAGCAAGCCCAACCCGGGCTGGAGCGCGATCCAGTACCTGCGCCGCTACGACTTCGACGCGATCAAGGACGCGCACGGCGACGACGTGCCTGTGTTTCGCGATCCGCACATCGGCTCCTCGGTGTGGGTGACCCAGGTCGCCTACCTCAGCGACTACAAGCTGTTCGGCGGCTCCCTCGGCATCACCGCACTGGCGGCGCTGGTCGATCTGGATACGTCGTTCGCGTACGACAGCCCGGTGGCGCTGCGCGATAACGGCGCCGGCCTGGGCGACCTGACCATCGGCCCCTACCTGCAGATGGCACCGGTGATCCGCAATGGCCGCCCGGTGTTCTCGCAACGCTTCGAACTGGATGTGCTGGCGCCGATCGGCAAGTTCGACCGCAACCGCGACGTCAACCAGGGCGCGGGCTACTGGTCGGTGCTGCCGAGCTGGGCCTTCAGCATCCTGCCGACGCCGCGCTGGGAAATCAGCGGACGGCTTAACTACATTTACAACTTCCGCGCCGACAAGGCCTCCAACGTGCCGCAGGGGGACGGCTTCGTGTTCCGCAACGGCCAGGCCGGCGACGCCGCCTGGCTCAACTTCGCCAGTTCGCTGGAAGTGGTCAAGGACCTGCACCTGGGCATCAACGGCTACTACCTCAAGCAGTTGCGCGACAACCGCACCAATGGCGAACGCGTCGCCGACAGCAAGCAGACCCAGTTCTACCTGGGCCCCGGCCTGTCCTGGCGGATCGACCAGAAGAACATCTTCAACGCCAACTTCTACATGCCGGTGGAGGTCAAGAACGCGCCCTCCGGCCACAACGTCAACGTCCAGTACATCCACGTCTTCTGACCAACTTCGCAACGGACACGCGCTGCCATGAACCTGCACAACAAGACAATCCTCGTCACCGGCGTGGCCTCCGGCATCGGCGCCGAGGTCGCGCGCCTGGCGCGCTTCCACGGCGCCACCGTAATCGGCATCGACCGCCAGCCGGTCAACATGACCCTGCACGGCTTCCACCAGGCCGATCTGGGCGACCCGGCCTCGATCGACGCGCTGGTGGCGCAGCTGCCCGAGCGCATCGATGCGCTGGCCAACATCGCCGGCGTGCCCGGCACCGCGCCAGTGGACGTGGTGGCGAAGGTCAACTACCTGGGCCTGCGCCACCTCAGCCAGGCGTTGCTGCCGCGCATCGTGCCCGGCGGCAGCATCATCAACATCGCCTCCATCCTCGGCGCCGAGTGGCCGCAGCGGCTGGACCTGCACAAGCAGCTGGCCGCCGCCGACAGCTACGCCGCCGGCAGCGACTGGCTGGCGGCGCATCCGGTGCCGCAGGCGACCTGCTACCAGTACTTCAAGGAAGCGCTGATCGTGTGGACGCTGCTGCGCTCGCGCGACTGGTTCGCCGCGCATTCGGTGCGGGTCAACAGCGTCGCGCCCGGTCCGGTGTTCACGCCGATCCTGGGCGATTTCGTCACCATGCTCGGGCCCGAGCGGGTCCAGGCCGATGCCGGAAAGATGAAGCGTCCTGCCTATGCCGACGAGGTCGCCGAAGCGGTGGTGTTCCTCGCCTCCGATGCGGCGCGCTGGATCAACGGCGTCAACCTGCCGGTGGATGGCGGCCTGGCCGCCACCGCCCTCTGAACCACTCTTTCTTCCTCTTTCCACGAGAGCACACAGCATGCACAGCACCGAACCTCTGGCCGCCGCATCCACCTGGAGCGAGCGCATCTTCAACGGCGAGTGGGTCGCCGCCCAGGGCGGCGTCCTCGAGGTGATCGAACCGGGCAGCGGCACGCCGCTGCACCGCGTCGGCCAGGCCAATGCCGCCGACGTGGCCGCGGCGGTGGCGCAGGCGCGCGAGGCGCAACGCGCCTGGGCGGCCACGCCGCCGCGCGAGCGCGCGGCCGTGTTCCATCGCGCCGCGCAGGTATTGCAGCAGCATGCGGCCGCGGCCGCGGCGCTGATCGCCCGCGAGACCGGCGGCATCCTGCCCAAGGGCGAGCACGAGGTGCGCGAGGCGATCGTGCTGCTGCAGCAGGCCGCGGCGATGCCGCTGCAGGCGCAGGGCCAGGTGCTGCCGACCGCGCCGGGCCGACTGAGCCTGGCGCGACGCCTGCCGTTGGGCGTGGTCGGGGTGATCTCGCCGTTCAACTTCCCGCTGGTGCTGTCGCTGCGTTCGGTGGCGCCGGCACTGGCGGTCGGCAACGCGGTGGTGCTCAAGCCCGATCCGCGTACGCCGTACGCCGGCGGTTTCGTCATCGCCGAGGTGCTGCAGCAGGCCGGCCTGCCGAAGGGCCTGCTGCACGTGCTGCCAGGCGGTGCGGATGCCGGCCAGGCGCTGGTCGAGGCGCCTGGCGTGCCGATGATCGCGTTCACCGGTTCCACCGCCGCCGGCCGCCGTATCGGCGAACTGGCCGGCAAGCACCTGAAGAAGACCGCGCTGGAACTGGGCGGCAAGAACTCGTTGATCGTGCTCGAGGATGCCGATCTGGACAAGGCGGTGTCGGCGATCGCCTTCGGCGCATACTTCCACCAGGGCCAGATCTGCATGGCCACCGGTCGCGTGCTGGTCCAGCGCAGCATCGCCGCGGAGCTGACCCGGCGCCTGGCCGAGAAGGCGCGGCACCTGCCGGTTGGCGATCCGGCCACCGCCCACGTGGCGCTCGGTCCGATCATCGACCAGCGCCAGCTGCAGCACGTCAAGGACGTGGTCGATGCCTCGGTGGCGGCGGGCGCCGTGGTCGAGGCCGGCGGCACCCACGAGGGCCTGTTCTATGCGGCCACGGTGTTGTCGAACGTGCAGCCGGGCATGCCGGCGTTCGAGGAGGAAGTGTTCGGCCCGGTCGCCAACTTGATCGCCTTCGACAGCGACGACGAGGCGGTGGCGCTGGCCAACCAGACCGAATATGGCCTGTCGGCCGGCATCCTGTCGGCCTCGGTCGGCCGCGCGATGGCGCTGGGCGAGCGCCTGCACACCGGCCTGCTGCACATCAACGACCAGACCGTGGCCGACGAAGTCACCAACCCGTTCGGCGGCACCGGTGCCTCCGGCAACGGCACCAGCATGGGCGGCCCGGCCGACTGGGGCCAGTACACGCACTGGCAGTGGGTGACGATCCAGGACGGCGCGCCGCAGTATCCGTTCTGAGGACAAGTCGCCGGGCGTCGATGTGGCGCCCGGTTGTGCTCGTGGATGCATTGATTGCGGGAGAGATGATTGTTCCGTTGCGTGCGTGTTGAGCTACGCGCGGCCAATAGGGCCCTGGCACCGGCACCGGCGCCGACACTGCATTGTGGGAGGGACTTCAGTCCCGACGCTTCTGCGGTGACTCGCCATTTCAGCCGCGACGAACGAAGCGGGACTGGTCGATCATCGATCACGCGTCGGGACTGAAGTCCCTCCCACAGTAAAGCGACCGCACCGCGATCTCCGTACTGGCTGCGGGTCGTGTCACCCCTGCGCCCGCTGCCGGAACTGGATCGGCGAACACCCCGCATGCCGGCGGAAGCAGCGGCTGAAATACGCCGCATCGGCATAACCCAGGACTTCGGCCAGCTGCTGCACGGTCAAGGTGGTGTAGACCAGGCTGCGCCGCGCCTCAAGCATGATCCGGCGTTGCAACAACTCCAGCGCCGAGGCGCCGGCCAGGCGCCGGCACAGCGCGTTGAGATGGCTGCGGCTCAGCCCGAGCCGGTCGGCATAGCGGGCCAGCGGCCAATGTTCCCGGTAATGCGCGTCGATCAGCGCGGTATAGGCGCGCACGTGGCGCGCACCGCGGTCGGCATCGTGCGGATCGCGATGGGCATCCGCCAGCGCGCCGCGTGCCGCCCACAGCAAGGCCTGCGTGACCAGCGCCTGCAGCATCGGCTCGCGGCCGGGGCGGTGCTGTGTGTGTTCGGCGGCGATGGCGGCGAAGCAGGCGTCCAGCATCGCTTGCTGATCGCCGGCGGGCAGGCACAGCGGCCGGGCCAGCGCTTCGTCCAGATTGGGCCATTGCGCCGCCAGGCGCTGCCGCAGCGGCGCCGACACGGTCACGACATGGCCGCGCACGTTGCGCTGGAAACGGAAGCCGTGCACGCACAGCGGCGGCAACAGCAGCAGGCATGGCCCGCGCAGGCGCTGCTGCGTTCCGTCCAAGTGCAGGCCGGCACTGCCGCGTTGCAGGTACAGCAGTTGCAGCAGATCGCCGTGGCGGTGCGGGCGGATGTGCCAGTCGTGCAGGCGGCTGCGCGCGGCGATGGATTCCCAGTGCAACAGGTCCGATGTCCCTCTGTCGCCGGTCTCGCCGTACAGGCGAAAGGCCGGGACCGTGGCGGGCGACGCGACAGCGGCGGAGGCAGTGCGGGGCATCGGCGAAAAATACCGGAATCGGTCGCGATGATCCATGTCCTCGGCACGCCGCAAGCGGAACACTGTGGGTCTGTCCCATCCATCGGAGGACGTATGCGTACCCAGGTCGCCATCGTCGGCGCCGGCCCGGCCGGATTGCTGCTCGGGCAGTTGCTGCACGGCCACGGCATCGACACCGTCATCGTCGAGCGGCAGACGCCCGAGCACGTGTTGTCGCGAATCCGTGCCGGCGTGCTGGAGCAGGGCACCGCCGACCTGCTGTGCGCCGCCGGTGCCGGCGCGCGCATGCAGCGCGAAGGCATCGTCCACCATGGCTTCGAGCTGGCGCTGGAGCAGCGCCGCGAACGCATCGAACTGAGCGCGGCGACCGGTGGCCGTGCGGTCACCGTCTACGGCCAGACCGAAGTGACCCGCGACCTGATGGACGCACGCCGCGCCGCCGGCGCCGCCACCCTCTATTCCGTCGAGGATGTGCAGTTGCACGACATCGCCGGGCTGCAGCCGTGGCTGAGCTTCGTGCAGGATGGCGTCACGCAGCGCCTGGATTGCGACTACGTGGTCGGCTGCGACGGCTTCCACGGGGTCAGCCGCCGCGCGATTCCGGCCGAGGTGCTGCGTGTGTACGAGCGGATCTATCCGTTCGGCTGGCTGGGCGTGCTGGCCGACACCCCGCCGGTGGCCGACGAACTGATCTATGCGCGCAATGCGCGTGGCTTCGCGCTGTGCAGCATGCGTTCTCCCACCCGCACCCGCTACTACGTGCAGGTGCCGGCGGACGAGCGGGTGGAGGACTGGTCGGACGATCGCTTCTGGGACGAGCTGCGTCGGCGTCTTCCCGACGACGTGGCGCAGGCGCTGGTCACCGGTCCGTCGCTGGAGAAGAGCATCGCGCCGCTGCGCAGTTACGTCGCCGAACCGATGCAGTACGGCCGCCTGTTCCTGGCCGGCGATGCCGCACACATCGTGCCGCCGACCGGCGCCAAGGGCCTGAACCTCGCTGCCGGCGACGTCGGCCTGCTCGCGCACCTGTTCGCGCAGGCGCAGCAGGAGCGCAGCGACGCGCCGCTGCAGCGCTATTCGGAACTGGCCCTGCAGCGCGTGTGGAAGGCCGAGCGCTTTTCCTGGTGGATGACCACGATGCTGCATCGCTTCCCGGACGAGGACGCGTTCAGCCGGCGCCTGCACGATGCGGAACTGGACTACCTGCTCGGCAGCGCTGCCGGTCGCGCGACCATTGCCGAGAACTACGCGGGATTGCCGTTGGCGGTCTAGGGCTGGGATGATCAGCCATTCGGCTGCTGGAAAGCCTGGGAATCGGGATTGTCGATTCGCTAAGGCGCGTCCCAATCCCTCTGCGCTCGTCGATCGTGCGCGTCTCCGCGATTTTCCAATCCAGAATTACTGGCCCCATTCTCGACAGAAGAGCCGTCGATCGTTGCGATCGATGACGGCGATCAAAAGGCCTATCGACGACGACGTTGACCGTCGGTGCGTCGCTGCGCCATGCCACGCATACGAACGTTTTGGTACGTGGCGGCCGCGCCATTTCTGAGGTCGAGGTAACTGTGGCGATTCTCCCAGACCAGGAAAAAAGCCGGTAAATTCGCGTGCTTTTCGCGATTTCCCGCCTCGCGCAGGCACGGCGCGTTGCTACGCTGCAGCCGCGCCGGTGCCGACGTTGCCGCGCATCGCGGTAGCGCAGCGGCACTGCGCATTCCCCCTGTTCCCCCACCGGAGAGTCTTCCATGAAGATCCGTTTTCAGGCCTGTCTGCTGGCGCTGCTGCTTGCGCTCCCGGCCGCGTCCGCGTTCGCGCAGACCGCGGTCACCGCCAATCCCAACCACGCGCAGCTGCTGCACGGCGAGGACTGGCGTACCAGCGCCAACAAGCGCCTGGTCTACGACTTCTGGCGCATCGTGTTCGAAGCCGGGCACACCGAATATGCGCCGATGTACATGGCCAAGGACTACATCCAGCACAACCCGAACGTGGCCAATGGCCGCGATGCGTTCCTGGCGTTCCTGACCTCCTTCGTCAAGCCGACGCCGATCCAGCCGCGGGTGCAGTTGCCGCTGGTGGCGATCTTGGCCGAGGGCGACTACGTGACCCTGGTGTCGGTGCGCACGCTGCCCGATCCCAAGGACGCCAGCAAGACCTACACGACCACCTGGTTCGACATGTTCCGCATCCAGAACGGCAAGATCCAGGAGCACTGGGACGCGGCGACCAAGTGAGGTCGCGTCGCGCGCGTTGATCGCTGGCAGGCGCCGTCCACCCGCGTGGACGGCGCCTGCGCGCTGCGAGGGGAAAGCGCGCAGGCGTCAGAACGCGTCGGCGCGGTAGCCGGTGTCGATGCTGACGCTGCCGCCGAGCGCGCGCGAGACGCAGGCGCACAGCTTGCGGTTGCTGTGGCGCTGCTCGTCGCTGAGGAACACGTCGCGGTGGTCCAGCGGCGCGGCCGCGTCCAGCACCTCGACCACGCACAGGCCGCATTCGCCGCGGCGGCAGTCGGCCATGACCTCCACGCCGGCCGCGCTCAGCGCGTCCAGCAGCGACTCGTTCTCGGCGACCTGCACGGTCTTGCCCAGCGCCGGCACCTGCACCACGAACGGCTGCGCTGGTGCGTTGCCGCTGTTGCCGAAGGTCTCGAAGTGCAGGCGCGCGCGGGCGCGGCCGTCGTCGCGCCAGCGTTGCCGCAGTTCGTCCAGCAGCGGCAGCGGGCCGCAGGCGTAGACGTCGGCGTTGCGAGGCCATTGCGCGAGGTGCGCTGCCAGCTCGAGCTGACCCAGATGCTCCGGGCAGAACAGCCGCAGGCGCTCGCCCAGCAGCTCCTGCAAATGCTCCAGGTAGGCCATGCTGGCACGGCTGCGGCCGGCGTAGAGCAGCTGGAACGGGATGCGCCCGCGCGCCAGCCGTTGCGCCATGCCCAGTATCGGGGTGATGCCGATGCCACCGGCGACCAGCACGATGTGCTCGGCGGTCTCGTCCAGCGCGAAGTGGTTGTTGGGCGAGGAAATCTCCAGTTGGTCGCCTGGCGCCAGCGTCCACATCGCGCGCGACCCGCCGCGGCTGCCCGGCACCGCGCGCACCGCGATGCGGTAGTGGCCGTCTGCGGCGGGCTCGCCGACCAGCGAGTAGGAGCGCTCGTGCCAGGCCTCGCCGATGCGCACGCGCACGTCGAGGTGGCTGCCCACGGTGAACGGGCGGCTGGCGCGACCGGGATCGAGGACGATCTCGCGCACGTCCTGGCACGGCGTGGCGACGGCGACGACGCGGGCGATGGTCCACTGGGTGTCTTTGCGCATGGCGGGGTCCGGCAGGCGGGAAGGGGAGACGGGCGTCTGTGCGCCGCGATCAGGCGGGTGGGCGGCGCCGCAGCAGACGGCTGCCGGGGATCTGGCCCAGCGCGTTCTGGTCGTGCAGGGCGTGATGGGCGTTGCGCTGCGCCAGCCGCGCGTGTTCGCGCATCAGCGCTTCGGCGCGCGCGCCTTCGCGGCGCACGATCGCGTCCAGCACCTGACGGTGTTGGTCCTGCGCGATCGACAGCACGGTGGCGGCTTGGCTGCGTTCGAGTACGAAGCTGCTCGGCGAGGCGAACGGCAACTGCGCTACCCGCGCGAACTCGCGCGACAGCAGCGCGCTGCCGGCCATCTCGAACAGCAGCGCGTGCAGCTGTGCGTTGCCGTCGACGTAGTGGGCGAAGGCCTCCTCGCTCAGCGGTCGCGTCGCCAGGACGGCGTCGATCTGCGCCAGCAACGCCTGCGCCCGCGCGAGCAAGGCCGGCTCGGCACCGCGCTCGGCCGCGCGGCGCGCGGCCAGCCCTTCCAGGGTGCCGCGCAGTTCGATGGCGTCGTCCACATCGGCCTCGTCGAACGCCTGCACCGCGTAGCCGCCGCCACGCAGCGGCTGCACCAGGCCTTCCTCGGCCAGCCGCTGCAGGGCGGCGCGCACCGGCGTGCGCGAGACGCCCAGGCGCTCCACCAGCGCAACCTCGGACAAGCGCTCGCCGGCGGGCAGGGCGCCGGCCAGGATCAGCTCGCGCACTTCCAGCAGGGCGCGGGTGGTCTGCGCGGCACTGGAGCGGAACGGATGCGCGGCGGACATGGCGGTGGCTCCGGGATCCTGGCGGCGGTTCATCCGACCATGCGCAGCTGCAGGTCCTGGTTGCGCTGCTCGGCGGCGACCATGCGCTCGATCAGCCGCCGCGCCCACATGCCGCCGGCATCGACGTTGAGGTTGTAGAACACGTGATCCGGATGCGCGTCGATGGCGCGCTGCTGCGCTTCCAGGATCAGCTCGTCCTCGCCGAACACACCGCTGACGCCGTCGCGCAGGCGCGTGGTGATCGACTGCTCGTGCAACGAATGGTTGCGCGCGAATGCCCAGAAGTAGTGGCAGGTGCGATCGGTTTCCGGGGTGATGGTGTTGAGCACGTAGCCGTTGACCCCGCGCGAGCGGTCGCCCTGCGGCGCGCCGCTGCCGGCCACCGCCACGCCGACGTCGATGGCGATGGTGCAGGGCGCCTCGAAGCGGATGATCTGCCAGCGGTCGACCTTGCCGCGGTAGCCGTGCGCATGTTCGATCTGCCAGGCCCAGAACGGCGGCGGGTCGATGTCCAGCATCCAGCGCGAGACCACCGTGCTGCGTTCGCCGTGGACCACGTCGAACGGCGCCTCGGCGACCTCGTCCTGGCCGATGCTGGAGCCGTGCACGAAGGTCTCGTGAGTCAGGTCCATCAGGTTGTCCAGCACCAGCCGGTAGTCGCACTTGACGTGGATGGTGCGGCCGTCGCCGGCCCAGGCCGGGTCGTCGTTCCAGTGCAGGTCCGGCACCAGCGCGGGGTCGGCCAGCGCCGCGTCGCCCGGCCACACCCAGACGTAGCGGTGCCGTTCCACGGTGGGGAAGCGGCGCACGCAGGCGGAAGGGTTGATCGTGTCCTGCGAGGGCATGTGCACGCAGCGCCCGTTCGCGTCGTAGACCAGGCCGTGGTAGCCGCAGACCACGTCGTCGCCGCGCAGCCGGCCCATCGACAGCGGCACCAGCCGATGCCAGCAGGCGTCCTCGAGCGCGGCCACGCGGCCGCTGCTGGTGCGGTACAGCACGATGTCCAGATTGCACACCTTGCGCGGCAGCAGCGCGTGCTTGACCTCGTGATCCCAGGCGATGGCGTACCAGGCATTGAGCGGAAATGCCGGAGTGGACGACTGCATGGCGGCGACCTCGATTGTGTATACAACAGGCTGGGGGAAGATCCTTGCGTGTTGCGGGCGGAGGGCGAGCGGGCGCTGCCTTTACGCCATCGCCCGATACGCGGCGATGGCCGAATGTATACAACAGGGATGAGCCGGCGCGCCGTTGCCACATCGTTAAATTGTTCGTTTATCGAACTGTGCATCCGATAATCGGATTGACCGCCCGCCAGTGCCGGCCTAACGTGGCCTCCCGGACCGACCTGGAGGAGGATGTCGTGGCAGACCTTGTAATGCGCTTGCGCCGACGCGCGCTGCGCCCCCGGCCGGCGACGGTGGAGCGGCGCCGATGATCGACAAGACCCTGGCTTCGTGCGCCGACGCAGTGGCCGACATCCACGATGGCGCCACGGTGATGATCGGCGGCTTCGGTACTGCGGGCATGCCCGATGCGCTGATCGACGCGCTGATCGCGCAGGGCGCGCGCGAGCTGACCATCGTCAACAACAACGCCGGCAACGGCGAGACCGGGCTGGCCGCGCTGATCAAGCACAAGCGCGTGCGCAAGATCGTGTGCTCGTTCCCGCGGCAGAGCGACTCGCAGCACTTCGACGCGGCCTACCGCGCCGGCGAGCTGGAACTGGAGCTGGTGCCGCAGGGCAACCTGGCCGCGCGCATCCACGCGGCCGGCAACGGCCTGGGTGCGATCTTCACCCCGACCGGCTACGGCACCGAGCTGGCCGCCGGCAAGGAGACCCGCGAGATCGACGGCCGCCACTACGTGCTGGAGTATCCGATCCGCGCCGATTTCGCGCTGATCAAGGCGCACCACGGCGACCGCTGGGGCAACCTGGTGTACCGCAAGACCGCGCGCAACTTCGGCCCGCTGATGGCGATGGCCGCGACCTGCGCGATCGTGCAGGTGGAGAAAGTGGTGGAACTCGGCGCACTGGACCCGGAAGCGGTGGTGACGCCGGGCATCTTCGTGCAACGGGTGGTGGCGGTGGCCACCGCACAGGAGGGCGCATGCACGCATTGAACGGGCGCGGCATCGACCGCAACGCGCTGGCCGCACGGGTGGCGCGCGACATCCCCGAGGGCGCCTACGTCAACCTGGGCATCGGCCTGCCGACCGCGGTGGCCAACTTCCTGCCGGCGGACAAGGAGATCTTCCTGCACAGCGAGAACGGCCTGCTCGGCATGGGGCCGGCGCCGCCGCCGGGCCAGGAGGACCTGGACCTGATCAACGCCGGCAAGCAGCCGGTGACACTGCTGACCGGCGGCTGCTATTTCCACCACGCCGACTCGTTCGCGATGATGCGCAGCGGGCGCCTGGACGTGTGCGTGCTCGGCGCGTTCCAGGTGTCGGTGCACGGCGACCTGGCCAACTGGAGCACCGGCGCGGCCGATGCGATCCCGGCGGTCGGCGGCGCGATGGACCTGGCGATCGGCGCCAAGCAGGTCTACGTGATGATGGAACTGCTGACCAAGCGCGGCGAGCCCAAGCTGGTGAACGCCTGCAGTTATCCGTTGACCGGGCTGCGCTGCGTGTCGCGGGTGTACACCGACCTGGGCGTGTTCGCGCTCGGGCCGGACGGCGCGCGCGTGCTCGAACTGGTCGAGGACGTGAGCCTGGACGACCTGCGCCAGGCCACCGGGCTGGCGCTGACCCTGGCCGATTCCACGGAGGCGGCATGAACGAGGCTTACATCATCGACGGCATTCGCACGCCGATCGGCCGCTACGGCGGCGCCCTGGCCGGGGTGCGTGCGGACGACCTCGGCGCAGTGCCGCTGCAGGCGCTGCAGGCGCGGCAGCCGCAGCTGGATCCGGCGCAACTCGACGACGTCTACCTGGGCTGCGCCAACCAGGCAGGCGAGGACAACCGCAATGTCGCGCGCATGAGCCTGCTGCTGGCGGGCCTGCCGTTCGGCGTGCCGGGCAGCACGGTCAACCGCCTGTGCGGTTCCGGCCTGGATGCCATCGGCACCGTCGCGCGCGGCATCCGCGCCGGCGAGCTGGGCCTGGCCATCGCCGGCGGCGTCGAGTCGATGTCGCGCGCGCCGTGGGTGATGGGCAAGGCCGACAGCGCCTTCGCCCGCAACCAGCAGCTCGAAGACACCACCATGGGCTGGCGCTTCGTCAATCCGAAGCTGCAGCAACTGTACGGCGTGGAGCTGATGGGCGAGACCGCCGAGAACGTAGCCGCACGCTACGGCATCTCGCGCGAGGACCAGGACGCCTTCGCCCTGCGCAGCCAGCAGCGCACCGCCGCCGCGCAGGCCGCCGGCTTCTTCGACGGCGAGATCGTGCCGGTGACCGCGCCGGGCAGGAAGCGTGGCGAGACCGTCGAGGTCAGCGTCGACGAGCATCCGCGCGCCGACACCACCCTTGAGGCGCTGGCCAGGCTCAAGCCGATCTTCCGCCAGCCCGGCACCGTCACCGCCGGCAATGCCTCGGGCATCAACGATGGTGCCGCCGCGCTGCTGCTGGCCAGCGACGCGCAGGTGCAGGCGCTGGGCCTGACCCCGCGTGCACGCGTGCTGGGCTTCGCCAGCGCCGGCGTGGAGCCGGCCTACATGGGTATCGGCCCGGTGCCGGCCACGCGCAAGCTGCTGGCGCGGCTGGGGCTGTCCATCGGCGACTTCGATGCGATCGAACTCAACGAGGCGTTTGCCGCGCAGGGCCTGGCCTGCCTGCGCGAACTCGGCGTCGCCGACGATGCCGCACACGTCAACGCCAACGGCGGCGCGATCGCGCTCGGTCATCCGCTGGGCATGAGCGGCGCGCGCCTCGCCCTGACCCTGCTGCGCCAGCTCGAGGCCAGCGGTGGTCGCCGCGGTCTGGCGACCATGTGCATCGGCGTCGGCCAGGGCGTGGCGCTGGCGATCGAGCGGCTGTAGCCGCTCGCGCCATCGACGCTGCGCCGCATACGCCTGCATCATTCTTCCAGCCAACCGGCTCCGCGTGGAGCCAGCGAGACCGCACGATGCGCGACGATACCCCCATCGATCCCCTGCTCGGCTATCGGCGCCCGTACCCCGGGACGCAGCCGGCCTACCTGCACCCGCCCTACGCCTCCACCGGCGCGCGCGGCCCGACCCGCGATCCGATCGCGATCCCGCTGACCCTGTCCGAAGCGACCGGCCCGACCCTGGACCGCACCACCCTGGGCGAACACGCCGCCGATCTCACCGCCGGCTTTCCCGGCGCGCCGCTGGGCGAGCGCATCATCGTCAGCGGGCGCCTGCTCGACGAGAACGGCAAGCCGGTGCGCAACAGCGTGGTCGAGGTGTGGCAATGCAATGCCGCCGGCCGCTACCTGCACGCCGGCGACCAGCACGACGCGCCGCTGGATCCCAACTTCACCGGCACCGGCCAGGTGCTGACCGACGACCACGGCCGCTACCGCTTCACCACCATCAAGCCCGGCGCCTATCCGTGGCGCAACCACTACAACGCATGGCGCCCGGCGCACATCCACTTCTCGCTGCACGGCGACGGCATCGGCCAGCGCCTGGTCACGCAGATGTATTTCCCCGGCGATCCGCTGCTGGCGTTCGACCCGATCTTCAACTGCGTGGAGGACCCGAAGGCGCGCGAGCGCATGGTCTCCGCGTTCGACTGGGAGACCACCGCCAACGAGTTCGCGCTGGGCTACCGTTTCGACATCGTCCTGCGCGGACGCAAGCAGACCCCTTGGGAGTGAGGCGATGAGTTTCCAGGCAACCCCTTCGCAGACGGTCGGTCCCTACTACCGGATCGGGCTGGAACCGCTGTACCGCACCGAGATCGCGCCGCCACAGGCGCAGGGCACCCACGTGGAGATCGTCGGCAGCGTGTTCGACGGCAACGGCGCACCGGTCGGCGATGCGCTGCTGGAGATCTGGCAGGCCGATGCCGCCGGCATCTACGACCATGCCGCCGATCCGCGCCGCGGCGACCACGATCCGGCCTTCCATGGCTGGGGCCGGGTACCGACCGACGCGCAGGGGCGCTTCGCCTTCCGCACGGTCAAGCCCGGCCGCGTCGCCGGGCCCAAGGGCCTGCAGGCGCCGCACCTGGTGGTGCTGGTGTTCATGCGCGGCCTGCTGCGCGCCGCACCGACCCGGCTGTACTTCGGCGACGACGACCTGGACGGCGACGCGATCCTGGCGCAGGTGCCGGCCGAGCGCCGCGCCACCTTGGTCGCGCAACCGCAGGCGCCCAACCGCTACCAGTGGGACGTGCGCATGCAGGGCGAGCACGAGACTGTGTTCTTCCGCTACTGAGCGCAGCGACATCCCGCACAGGCTGCAGCGGTTACGCTGCATGATCTCTCCACCGCCTACGAACCGATGAGCGTCTCCGAGTCCCTGTTGCGTCCGCTGTTCGGCGATCCGGCCGTCGATGCGCTGTTCGACGACCGCGCGCGCCTGCAGGCCATGCTCGACGTGGAAGCGGCGCTGGCGCGCGCGCAGGCACGCTGCGGCGTGATCCCGGCCGACGCGGTGGCGCCGATCGCCGCCGCCTGCGATGCTGCGCGCTACGACCTGCCGGCGCTGGCCGCCGCCACCGCGTTGGCCGGCAATCCGGCCATTCCCTTGGTCAAGGCGCTCACCGCGCAGGTCGCCGCCGCCAATGAAGACGCCGCGCGCTGGGTGCACTGGGGCGCGACCAGCCAGGACATCATCGACAGCGGCGCGGTGCTGCAACTGCGCGCCGCGCTCGACCACGTGGAAGCGCAACTGGACGCGCTGTGCACGGCGCTGGCGGCGTTGGCGCAGCGCGAGCGCGACACCGGGCTGCCCGGGCGCACCCTGTTGCAGCAGGCGGTGCCGGTGACCTTCGGGCTGAAGGCCGCGGGTTGGCTGGACGCGCTGCAGCGCAGCCGCCGACGCCTGCAGGCGCTGCGCGAGGATGCCCTGGTGCTGCAGTTCGGCGGTGCCGCCGGCACCCTGGCTGCGCTGCAGTCGCAGGGCCTGGCCGTGGCCGAGGCGTTGGCCGAGGAATTGCGGCTGCCGTTGCCGGCGCTGCCCTGGCACGCGGCGCGCGATCGTATCGGCGAGATCGGCGCGGCGTTCGCGCTGCTCGCCGGCAGCCTCGGCAAGATCGGTCGCGACGTGGCCTTGCTGATGCAGTCGGAAGTGGCCGAGGCGTTCGAGCCGGCGGCGGCGGGCAAGGGCGGCTCCTCGGCGATGCCGCACAAGCGCAATCCGGTCGGCTGCGTGGTCGCGATCGCCGCGGCCACGCGCGCGCCGGGCCTGCTGGCGACCTTGTTCGCGGCGCTGCCGCAGGAACACGAGCGCGCGGTCGGCGGCTGGCATGCCGAATGGGAGACCCTGCCCGAACTGGTGCGCCTGAGCGCCGGCAGCCTGGCCCAGGTGCGGGTGCTGGTCGAGGGCCTGGAGCTGGACCGCGCGCGCATGGCCGCGCATCTGGACAGCCACGGCGGCCTGCTCTACGCCGAGGCGGTGGCGGTGACCCTGGCCGCGCATCTGGGCAAGGCCGCCGCGCACGCGCTGGTGGAAACCGCGGTGCGCCGCGCGCTGGCCACGCAGCAGCACCTGCGCGCGGTGCTGGCCGAGGAGCCGCAGGTGACCGCGGTGCTGGCGCCGGCGGATCTGGATGCGCTGTTCGCCAGCGACAGCTGGCGCGGCATGGCAGCGGTGTGGATCGAGCGCGTGCTCGCCGCGCAGGCGCGCGGGTGAGGCGCCGCGCCGTGCCTGTCTGCCGCAGTGTCGGCGCCACGTTCTAGACTTGTCGGTGCCGCGCGGTTGCGTGCCGCCGTGGCCCCTTCCACTTTCCCTGCGAGCGCCGCCCATGCCCATCCTCGACCTGCCCACGCATCGTCTGCATTACCGCATCGACGGCAGCGAAGGCCGTCCGTGGCTGACCCTGTGCAACTCGCTCGGCACCGACCTGCACATGTGGGACGCGCAGATTGCCGCGCTGTCGCCGCACTTCCGCGTGCTGCGCTACGACCGTCGTGGCCATGGCGCGTCCACCACCCCGCCGGCGCCCTATGCCATCGCCGACCTCGGCGGCGACGTGGTGGCGCTCTGGGATGCGCTGTCGATCGAGCGCAGCCATTTCTGCGGCCTGTCGATCGGTGGGCTGACCGGACAGTGGCTGGGCCTGCACGCGGGCGAGCGCCTGCTCAGCCTCACCCTGTGCGCCACCGCAGCCAAAATCGGCAGCGCCGAGAGCTGGCAGGCGCGCATCGAGCAAGTGCGCGCCGAAGGCCTGGCGCCGCTGTGCGAAGGCACCCGCACGCGCTGGTTCACCCCGGCCTTCGCCGAAGCGCAGCCGGCGACCGTCGAGGCGATCCTGGACAGCTTCCGCGCTACCGATGCGCAGGCCTACATCGGCTGCTGCCAGGCGCTGGCCGAGGCCGACTTCCGCGCGCGCCTGGGCGAGATCCGTGTGCCGGTGCTGGCCGTGGCCGGGCACGACGATCCGGTGTGTCCGCCGGCCGATCTGCAGGCCATCGCCGCGCAGGTGGCGCAGGGCGAGGATGCCGAGGTGCACGGCCGCCACCTGTGCAACGTCGAGTCGCCGCACGCCTTCAACGACGCGCTGCTGCGCTTCCTGCTGCAGTAGCCAGTACCCGTTTTTCCCCACGTTTCAGGAGTCGCCCCGATGCACGAGAACGAACGCTACGCCGCCGGCCTGCAGGTGCGCCGCGCGGTGCTCGGCGATGCCCATGTCGACCGCTCGCTGGCCGCACGCACGCCGTTCACCGAGGAATTCCAGGAGTTCATCACCCGCACCGCCTGGGGCACGGTGTGGACCCGCGAGGGCCTGCCGCGGCACACGCGCTCGCTGCTGACCCTGGCGATGATGGTGGCGCGCGGCCACGACGAAGAGTTCAAGCTGCACGTGCGCGCCGCGCGAAACAACGGCGTCAGCGCCGACGAGATCAAGGAAGTGCTGCTGCAGGCGGCGATCTATTGCGGTGTGCCCGCGGCCAACCACGCCTTCGCCCTGGCCGCGCCGATCCTGGCCGAGCAGGCGGCTGAGGGCGGCGCGAACGCTGCGGACTGAGCGCGGCGCTGCTGTCGCGGCAGAGGATGGCGGCGGCCCACGGTTGAGCGCCGACCGCGTCGTGCACGGGACGAAGTGTGCCTGCTGTAGGTCCTGCGACGGTGCCTCACGCAAGCCGGATCCGCGCGGCGCTTCGCGCGCCGTACCCTCACCCCAACCCCTCTCCCGGGGGGAGAGGGGCTTTGGCTCTTCCTTCTTCCACCGGAGGAAGGTGCCCAGCAGGGGCGGATGCGGGTCAGTCCAGCACGCGGCTCAACTGCTGCGCCGCGTAGCGCAGTGCCGGCAACACCGTGCTCTGCAGGCTGCCCAGGGTCATCCGCGCCACCGAGCTGCCGACGTTGAGCGCGGCGACCACGCGGTCCTGGCGGTTGCGCACCGGCACCGCCACCGAGCGCAGGCCGATCTCCAGTTCCTGGTCCACCACCGCGTAGCCGTCGCGCTGCACGCGCTCGAGCAGGGCCTGGAACTGCGCGCGGTCGGTGACGGTGCGCTCGGTGCGCGGGCGCAGCGGATTGCGCTCCAGATAGCTGTTCAAGGTGTCGCCCGGCTGCGCCGCCAGCAGTACCCGGCCCATCGAGGTGCAGTACGCCGGCAGGCGGCTGCCGGCACGCAGGCCGATCGACATGATGCGCACGGTTTCCGCACGCGCCACGTACAGCAGGTCGTCGCCGTCGAGCACGCCCAGCGAGCAGGACTCGTGCAAGGTGTCGCGCAGCGCGTCCAGCACCGGTTGCGCCGCCACCGACAGCGCGGCGGTGGACAGGTAGCCGCTGCCGATGCCCAGCGCGCGCGGCAGCAGCACGTAGCCGCGGCCGTGGGTGCCGGCATAGCCCAGCTTCTCCAGCGTGTACAGCACGCGCCGCACCGCCGCGCGCGGGATGCCGGTGTCGGCGCTGAGCTGAGCCATGCTGACGTCGCGGCTGTGCTGGCCGAAGGCGCTGAGCACGGCCAGGCCGCGCGCCAGCGAGGTCATGAAGTTCGGATCGCCTTCGCATTCGCCGATGCGCCGCATCAGCTCCGCGGCCAGGCCGCGCTCGGGCGGGGTGGGAGCGGTGGCGGCACGCGCGGTGCGGCGTGCGCGAGGGGGACGCGGGGACTCGGACATGGAAGCGGCGGCGGCGGCGATGCGTCCGATGGTAGTGGCTGCATCCGCGGGCGTCGATGCCGCGGTGTGGCGAGATGGCCGATCGCCCGCGTCATGAAACATGTCGGAGGGGCTTCAGCCGCGACGTGCGGAGATTGGAATGCGGCACGATCGGGCGGATTCGGCGCGTCGGGACTGAAGTCCCTCCCACAGTGCAGGTCCCGACAATGCCGGTGCCTGCACCTGTGGGAGCGGCTTCAGCCGCGACGTGCGAGGGTCGGTGGGCGTGACTCGGTGGGTCGGGACCGAAGTTCCTTCCACCGGCGACCCTGCCTCAGACCTGTCGCCTCAGTCGCCCAGCCGCACCACCAGCTTGCCGAAGTTGCCGCCGCTCAGCATGTCGATGAAGGCCTGCGGCGCGTTTTCCAGACCGTCCACCACGTGCTCGCGGTAGCGTACGCGGCCGTCGGCCAGCCAGGCGCCCATCTCGCGCAGGAACTCCGGATACAGCTTGACGAAGTCGCTGACGATGAAGCCGCGCAGGGTCAGGCGCTGGCGCAGCACCTGGCCCATCAGTGCCGGCATCCGGTCCGTCCCCGGCGGCAAGGCGCCGTTGGCGTTGTAGGTGGCGATGGTGCCGCACACCGGCACCCGCGCGAAATCGTTGAGCAGCGGCAGCACCGCATCGAACACGTGGCCGCCGACGTTCTCGAAATACACGTCGATGCCGTCGGTCGCGGCGGCGCGCAACTGCTCGGCAAAGTCCTTGGCGCGGTGATCCAGGGCCACGTCCACGCCCAGTTCCTCGCGCAGGTAGCGGCATTTTTCCGCGCCGCCAGCGATGGCGATGACCTTGGCCCCGCGCAGTTTGGCGATCTGCGCCACGGTGGCGCCGACCGGGCCGGTGGCCGCGGCGACCGCCACGGTCTCGCACGGCTGCGGCTTGCCGATCTCGTGCAGGCCGGCGTAGGCGGTGAAGCCGGGCATGCCGTACACGCCCAGCGCGGTGCTCGGCGGCAGCGGCGAGTTGGGGTCGAGCTTGCGCCGCAGGCTGGCGCCGTCGACGACCAGATGGGTCTGCCAGCCGCCGTTCTGCACCAGCACCAGATCGCCTGGTGCGTGGTCGGGGGAATTGGATTGCAGCACCTCGGCCACGGTGCTGCCGACCATGGTCTCGCCCAGTTGCACCGGCGGCGCGTAGGACGGCGCATCGCTCATGCGCCCGCGCATGTACGGGTCCAGCGACAGCCAGCGGTTGCGCAGCAGCACCTGGCCGGGGCCGGGTGGCGCAATCGGGGCCTGTTCGGTACGGAAGTTGTCGGTGCCCGGCGCGCCTTGCGGGCGCGAGGCGAGGACGATGCGGGTGGTGTGGGTGGGGGCGGTCATGCGGTTTCCTCGCTTGCGGTATTCAATTGCGCGATGTCCTCGGCCGAGAGCTGCAGGCGTGCGGCGGCGAGCAGGTCCTGCAACTGCTCCAGGCTGGTCGCGCTGGCGATCGGCGCGACGATGCCGGGCCGCGCCATCAACCAGGCCAGCGCCACCTGCGTGGGCGTGGCGGCATGCTTGCCGGCGATGTCGTCGAGCGCGGCGAGGATGCGCAGGCCGCGCGCGTTGAGATAGCGCGCGACCACGCTGGCGCCGCGTGCCTTGCTCTTGCCCGCGTCTTCGGCGCGACGGTACTTGCCGCTGAGGAAGCCGCTGGCCAGCGCGTAGTAGCACAGCACGCCCAGGCCCTGTTCGCGCACCAGCGGCTCCAGTTCGGCCTCGTAGCCGGCGCGGTCGTATAGGTTGTACTCCGGCTGCAGCGTCTCGTAGCGGGGCAGGCCGTACTGCGCGGAGACGTTCAGCGCCTCGCGCAGGCGCGCGGCGCTGTAGTTGGAAGCACCGATGGCGCGCACCTTGCCCTGTTCGATCAACCGCCCGAACGCGGCCAGCGTGGCTTCCAGCGGCACCGAATCGTCGTCTGCGTGCGCCTGGTACAGATCGATGACGTCGGTCTGCAGGCGCTGCAGCGAGTCCTCCGCGGCGGCGGCGATGGTGTCGGCCGACAGGCCCGGGCGTTCGGCCCATTTGCCGACCTTGGTCGCGATCAGCACCTTGTCGCGCTTGCCGCTGCGCTTGAGCCACTGTCCGATCAGCGTTTCCGATTCGCCGCCGTGATTGCCGGGGACCCAGGCCGAGTAGATGTCGGCGGTGTCGACGAGATTGCAGCCGGCCTCGACGAAGGCATCGAGCAGGGCGAAAGAGGTCTTGGCGTCGGCGCTCCAGCCGAACACGTTACCGCCGAACGCCAGCGGTGCCGCATGCAGGCCGGAGCGGCCGAGTTCGCGCGTGTGCAGCATGGAAAACGCTCCACTGTGGGGAAAGGCGACAGGATAGTCGCCGGGTGTCGAAGGATCGGCCAATGCTCGCGAAAACAGCGTTCCGCCGGCGTGATTCGTGCTAACGGGAGCGCAACATTCGGGCTTGTCGGGCCGCATGCTAGGCTCGCCCCACCTCCTCTTGCGGATGCCTGCCATGACGCTTCGAACCTCGCTCGCCTGCGCCTGTACTCTGGCCGTCGCCACCGCCTTGCTCGCCCCTGCCGCGCAGGCGATCAAGCCTGCCGACACCGCGACGCTGCCGGCGCCGGACGCGGCGTTGCAGACGGCGATCGACGGCAGCTGGCGCGACCGCGCCAACGTCGCCCGCGACGCCTACCGTCATCCCGGCCAGACCCTGGCATTCTTCGGCATCAAGCCGACCCAGACGGTGATCGAGGTCACTCCGGGCAGCGGCTGGTATTCCGAGATCCTGGCGCCGTACCTGCGCGAGCGCGGGCAGTACATCGCCGCGGTGGTCGATCCGGCGGCCGTGCCGGAAGGCCGCGGCCGCGATTACCAGCAGAAGGCGCGCGCCGGCCTGGAGCAGAAGTTCGCCGCGGCGCCGGCGCAGTACGACCACGCGCGCATCGTGGCCTATGCGCCGAACGCACCGGTGTTCGGCCCGCCCGGCTCGGCCGATCTGGTGCTGACCTTCCGCAACGTGCACAACTGGCGCATGGCCGGCCAGGCCGAAGGCATGTTCAAAGGCTTCTACAACGTGCTCAAGCCCGGCGGCGTGCTCGGCGTGGTCGAGCACCGTGCCAAGGCCGACGTGCCGGCCGACGACAAGAGCGGCTATGTCGGTCAGGCGCAGGTGATCGCCATGGCCGAGGCGGCCGGCTTCAAGCTGGCCGGCAAGAGCGAGGTCAACGCCAATCCGCGCGACACCAAGGATTATCCGGGCGGTGTGTGGACGCTGCCGCCGAGCAACCAGCACGAGGCCGCCGACGATGCCAAGTACCAGGCGATCGGCGAGAGCGACCGGATGACCCTGAAATTCGTCAAGCGTTGAGCCGGCGCGCAGGCGGCACGCCGCGCGCGCATGGGACAATGCCTGCGCCGCGCTGTGCGGCGCAGGTTCGCTGCCGTTCCCGTCGATGCTGATCGCCTTCAACAAGCCCTTCAACGTGCTGTGCCAGTTCACCGACCGCAGCACGCCGCCGCGGCGCACCCTGGCCGAATTCGGCCTGCCCGCCGACGTGTACGCGGCCGGACGCCTGGACTACGACAGCGAGGGCCTGCTGTTGCTGACCGACGATGGCGCATTGGCGCACCGTCTTACCGATCCGCGGCACAAACAGCCCAAGACCTACTGGGTGCAGGTGGAGGGCACGCCGCAACCGGAGCAACTGCAGCGCCTGCGCGACGGGGTGCTGTTGAACGACGGTCCAACCGCGCGGGCGGAGGTGACGTTGCTGGAGGCGGCGCCATCGCTATGGCCGCGCGACCCGCCGGTGCGCTTCCGCAAGAGCGTGCCCGATGCCTGGCTGCAGGTCGTGCTGCGCGAAGGCCGCAATCGCCAGGTGCGGCGGATGACTGCCGCGGTCGGCTTGCCGACCCTGCGCCTGGTGCGTGCGGCGATGGGCGCGCACCGCCTGGACGGGTTGGCGCCGGGGGCCTGGCGCGCGCTGTAGTGCGTGTTGTGCCGAATGACCCGCAGGAGCGGCGTCAGCCGCGACCGGAGCGCATCGGTGACGCCTCGGTCGCAGCTGAAGCCGCTCCAGCGTTGGAAAAGCAGAAGCGCGGCGAACCATAAAAAAACGACCGGGATGTCTCCCGGCCGCTGCGTTGCATGCGGCGGCTGCCGTCAGAGGCAGTGCGCGGATCTCACTCTTCGGTGGCGTCCTGCGCTGCGGCATTGCGGCGCGTGCCGCGGGTGCTGGCAGCGCTGCGGCGCGCACCGACGTTGCCGCGCTTGTTGGCGGCTTCGATGCGCTGCGCATTGCCTTCGATCGGCGCGCCCTTGTCGCGCTGGCGCTTGCGGTAGATGGCGTAGCCGAGCAGACCCACACCCACGGCGGCAGCGGCGATCGCGATGGCCGGGTTGCGGCGCACGGCGGTGCGCGCGACCTTGGAGCCGGTCTTCACTGCACCCATCGCGGCGCCCGCCTTGAGCGCGCCCATCGCCTTGCCCGACTGCAGCCACTTGTTCGCCTGCGGGCCGAAGTGCTTGAGGCTGTCGCCGGCGTGGCTGGCGAGATCCAGGGCGCGATCGGTGATGATGGTCAGCTTGCTCATGGGCGTCCCCTACTGGCAGGAATGAAGGGCTGCAGTGTCGCCCTCGTACCGTATACGGGGCGTTAGCGCAGCGCCGCGGATTCGTCTGCCCGCTGAATGCGGTGCGCCAGACCCGCTAGGTGCCACGCGGCTTGGCGCGATGGCTGGCGGTGGCGGTCCAGGGGTCGTCCGGCCACGGGTGGCGCGGATAGCGGCCTTTCATTTCCTTCTTCACTTCCGGATAGGTGTTGGACCAGAAGTTGCGCAGGTCCTGGGTGACCTGCAGCGGCCGCCCGCCGGGGGAGAGCAGGTGCAGCAGCAGCGGCACGCGGCCGTCGGCGATGCGCGGAGTGTCGGCCAGGCCGAACAGTTCCTGCAGCTTGACCGCCAGCACCGGCGGCTGCGGCTGCCCGGCATGGTCCAGGCTGTAGTCGATGCGCCGTTCCATGCCCGAGGGCACCGCGATGCGCATCGGGGCATGGCGGTCGATGGCCTGGCGGCGGTCCCACGGCAGCCGCGCCTTCAGCGCCTCGCCCAGCTCGTCCTCGCTCAGCGCATCGAGCCGGGTCTTGCCGGCGAAGGCCGGGCGGAGCCAGTCGTCGAGGCTGGCCAGCAGCGCGGTATCGCCCAGGTCCGGCAGCTCCAGTTCCGGCATCCACTGGCGCAGTCCCGCCACCCGTGCGCGCCATTGCGACAGGTTCTCGCTCCAGGGCAGCGCCTGCAGCCCCAATTCGCGCACCGCCTCGGTCAGCGCCGCGGCTGCCTGCGCCGGCTCGACCCGGCCGGCGGGGCGGCAGTCGAGCACGATGCGATCGAAACGAGTTTCGCGCAGCGCCGTGAGCGCGCGCCGTTCCGGGTCCCAACGCACCACGTCTTCCTGTGCGAAGCGCTGCGGAAACTGCGCGCGCAGGTAGCGCTCGTCCACCGGCGCGGCGCGCAGCAGCAACGCGTCCTTGGCCTCGTGGCGCAGTTCGGTGGCGACCAGCCAGGGCTCGCCGCGCAGGTCGCTGTTGTCGAACAAGCGCACGCTGCGGCCATTGGCCAGCTGGTAGCGCAGCGGATCGCTGGGGTGACGCGTGCCGACGCGGTCGGGAAAGGCGTGCGCGAGCAGATCGCCGAGTTCGTGCGCCTCCACGCTGTCCGGCGCGGCGGCGTCGCTGCGCAGGCGCCGTCGCCACTGCTTGGCGGCGGCATCGATCGCCGCCAGCGCGCTGCGGTTGGCGTCGTGCGGCACGCGGCCGTGGCGGAACGCGGCCAGGGCGCGCCAGCGCACGGCCAGCGCATCGCCGCCCTGGCGTAGCGGATCGCGCGCTTCGATCAGCGCGGCGAGGTCGCAGGCCAGTGCCTGTGCGCGCGCATCGCCAGCGGCCAGCAGCATCGCCGCCAGCCGCGGATGCGTGCCCAGCGCGAGCATGCGCCGGCCGCTGGCGGTGATGGCACCACTCTCTGCGAGTGCGCCGAGCCGCTGCAGCAGCTCGCGGGCGGCGGCGAGTGCGCCGGCCGGCGGCGGATCGACGAAGCGCAGGCCATCGCTGCCCCAGGCGGCCAGTTCCAGCGCCAGCCCGGCCAGTTCCACCTGCAGGATCTCGGCGCGGCGTTGCGCCTCCAGGCGTTGCGATTGCGGCCACAGCCGGTAGGCCCAGCCGCTGGCGACACGGCCGGCGCGGCCGGCGCGCTGATCGGCCGAGGCCTGGGCGATGGCGGTCACGTCCAGCCGCGAGAAGCCGCTGTTGGGATCGTAGTGCGGCTCCCGCGCCAGCCCGGCGTCGATCACCACGCGCACCCCGGGCAGCGTCACCGAGGACTCGGCGACGTTGGTCGCCAGCACCACGCGCCGCCGCCCCTGCGGATCGGGCTGCAACACCTTGGTCTGCTGCTCCACCGGCAACTCGCCATGCAGCGGCAAGACCTCCACTCCGCTCCCTTCTCCCCCCGGGAGAAGGTGGCGCGCAG